>CALVFH010000022.1 GCA_944326775.1 uncultured Parabacteroides sp. | reverse complement strand
CTTTTAGTTTTAAAAGTAATCAGATACGGCGTCTCTAGCTACTTTTAGTTTTAAAAGTAATCAGATACGGCGTCTCTGGCTACTTTTAGTTTTAAAAGTGATTAGATACGGCGTCTCTAGCTACTTTTAGTTTTAAAAGTGATTAGATACGGCGTCTCTAGTTACTTTTAGTTTTAAAAGTGATTAGATACGGCGTATCTGGCTACTTTTAGTTTTAAAAGTGACTGGGGACGGTGTCCCCGGGATGTCTTTGCTCGGATTGTTTTCAAATATTGCTATATTTGCGAAGTCTAAAAACGATTAATTGAAAAAGATATGAAGAGGACATTATCCGGAATCCGGTTTCTTTTGAATTTGATAGTTCTGCTTCTTGCCCCGACCTTTTTGGTGCAGGCCCAGCAGGAAATACAACCTTTGCCCATCGATCCGAACATTCGTTACGGGAAATTGCCGAATGGATTGACGTATTATATCCGCCACAACGAGTTGCCGAAAGAACGGGCCGATTTTTATATCGCCCAGAATGTCGGCTCTATCCTGGAAGAAGAGAACCAGCGGGGGCTGGCCCATTTCCTGGAACATATGGCTTTCAACGGGACGAAAAACTTCCCGGAAAACGGAATAGACAAGTATCTGGAAAGTATCGGCATGCGGATGGGGGAGAATCTGAATGCTTATACGGGTTTTGACGAGACGGTTTATACGATTATGAATGCGCCGGTAACCCGCCGGGAGGTGGTGGACAGTTGCCTGCTTATTTTGCATGATTGGTCTGATTTTCTAAGCCTGACGGATTCGATGGTGGAGAAGGAACGGGGGATTATCCGGGAAGAATGGCGGACACGGAGCGATGCCAGCTTCCGCATCATGGAAAAACAGTTGGCGGAGATGATGCCGGGCAGTCGCTATGCCTACCGGATGCCGATTGGGACGATTGAGGTGATTGATAACTTCAAGCCCGACGAGTTGAGGGCGTATTATCATAAGTGGTACCGTCCGGATTTGCAGGCGCTCATTATCGTGGGAGATATTGATGCCGACTATGTGGAACAGCGCCTTCAGAGCCTGTTTGCCGATATTCCGGCTCCGGAAAATCCGGCGGAACGGACTTATTTTCCGGTAGCGGACAACCGGGAGCCGTTGGTATCTATTGTAACCGACAAGGAATCGCCGAATATTATCCTTTATTTGTTTCATAAATATGATCCGCTTCCCCGCGAGGTGCGGGCAGGCATCCCGGGCTTGGTGACAGATTATTTGATGGCAGTATGCAGCCGGATGATTAATGAGCGTTTGGCGGCATTGCTTCAGGAAGCGAATCCTCCGTTTGTGCAGGCGGAAAGTTATAACGGGCCTTTTTTGGTGGCACGCACGAAAAATGCATTTACCATGGCGGCCGTAGCCAAGGAGGGGGCGATTGATTCGGCCTTGGTGACGCTGGTCCGGGAGACGGAACGGGTGCGCCGCTATGGATTTACGGCTTCTGAATACGAGCGGGCGCGTCTTTCCGTCTTGAAATTTTATGAATCGGCTTTTAACGAGAAGGACAAACGCAAGAATGGGGCGTATGCGCAAGAATATGTGTCTCATTTCACCCAGGGAGGATATATCCCGGGTATCGAAATGGAATATAAGTTGATAGAACAGGTTGCCTCTCAGATTCCGTTGGAAGAAGTAAATGCTTATATCTCTCAAATGATTCAAAAGGAAAACACAGTGATTGGCTTGAACGGTCCGGAGAAAGACGGACTTGTTTATCCTTCTAAAGAAGAATTGCTGGAGATGTACAACCAGGCTTTGGGGCAATCTGTGGAGCCTTATCGGGAAGAAGTGAATGACGACCCGCTGATTCCGCAACTTCCGGCTCCTGGAACTATCGTGGAAGAAGTGAAAGATACGTTGTTTGATGCAGTCGTTTTAAAACTAAGCAACGGAGCACGGGTTGTCTTGAAACATACGGATTTGAAGAAAGACGAGATCCAAATGACCGCGACCAGCCCGGGAGGAAGCTCGCTTTTTGGCAATGAGGAATCCAAAAACTTGAAAGTGTTCAATCCGATCGTAGCTTTGGGCGGGTTGGGCTCGTTCTCGGCGATAGATTTGGGAAAGAAGTTGGCAGGGAAAAAAGTAGCTTGTTCGGCTTCTTTGGGGCTCGACAATGAGAGTTTGAACGGTTATTCGTCGCCCGATGACATACAGACTTTATTTGAATTGATTTATTTGACGATTAGTAGTCCTCGGATGGATGAAGAGGCTTTCCAGTCTTTCGAGACCCGTATGAAGGCCGATTTGGAGAATGCGAAGCTCGATCCTTCTTATACGTTTAATGATAGTATTGTAAAAATAGTATATGATAATCATCCGAGAGCGGTAGCCCTTCAGCCGGAAGATTTTGACCGGATTAGTTATCCGCGCATCATGGAGATGTATCGGGAACGGTTCGGGGATGTATCGGATTTCACCTTTACGTTTGTCGGCAATCTCGATATGGACCGTATGAAACCGCTCGTTTGCCAATATATAGCTTCTTTGCCGGGTAAAGGCCGGATAGACAAGGCGCGGGAAGAGGCTTTGCCGGAAATCCGGAAAGGCGCCTGCGATGTCCATTTCCAACGCGAGATGCAGACTCCTAAGGCTTCCGTTTTCCAATACTATTCTACGACGACGGAATATGATTTGAAATCACTTGTTACGGCTTCGCTTTTTAGCCAGATACTTGATTTGGTATATACCGAGACTATTCGAGAATCGGAGGGAGCAAGTTATGGAGTGTATGCGCAAGCTTCTATTAGTGATTTTCCGGCCGGGCAAACTACTCTTTTGATATCATTTGATACAGACCCGGATAAATGGGAACATATGAACCGTATAGTGGATGAGCAACTTCATATAATAGCCGAAAAGGGTCCCGATACCGTAAAATTCCAGAAGAGCAAGGATAATCTGGCAAAGAAATATGCCGAGCGGCTTCAGGAAAACGGTTATTGGCTGGGAGTAATCGATACGTATTATTTCCGTCAAGTGGATTTGAATACGGATTATCAGAAGATTCTCGAATGTATTACTCCCGCCGATATCCAACATTTTGCGGCATCGCTGGTGAATAGCGGAAACCGGATTGAGGTGGTGATGACGAATCTATGAAAAGATCATCATCGTATGATCACCGTATCATGATAACAGCCTTGTTCCTGTAGGTTTCTCCGTCGGCATGGTAGAATTCGGCAAAAACTACATAGAGGCCGGAGGGTAAGCGGTTCCCCTTGGAGTCGGTACCGTTCCAAATCATTTCGCCCGACAGGGATAAAAGTTCTTGTTGGGCGATGATGGCAACTTTCCGGCCAGCTAAGTCGAATATCCAAAGATTCCCTTGGAAACCGGGACGGGAGAGGCTATAAGGAAAATGATAGTTTCCGTCGATAGGAGAATATGTCGGTTTTTCGATAGCGGTAAGGGGTTCGTCTGCCGTATGAAGGTATTGCGAATTTTCATATCCGGGAGTACCGTAATCTGCCGATGAAGATGCGGAACTCCAATTGGCGGCATCATTGGTTTCCGCATCCGGGTCGATTCGTTCGAGAGAAACTCCTTTTTCATCATCTAAAAGAGAAGAATGCCAATCAGGATCGTAGGAAACTTCATCCACGATACTTGAATCGGCTGAATTGAGTAGGACTAAAGTTGCTCCTTTGTTGTTAAGGATTGGGAGGGATGTTTCTACTACCCGGCTTTCGTCGGGCACATTATAGAACGCCAATACACCTTCCCGATCTTTCGTTAGCGCAAGATACTCGCCACTTTCTAAAGGTTCTGTAAAAGAATCCAAGCGGTAGTTTTTTGCCAATGAGCCATCAGATTTTCGGGTGGCAAGGGCCAGTCCGTTGAGAGGAACGGCGGTTCCTAACCGATTGTATAGCTCAATATATTCGCTACCTCCTTTAGCCGGATCGGGGAGCAATTCGTTGATGACAATATCGTTATAAGCGACGATTTTAGAAGTATGCTCGGGTTTTTCTTCCTCATCTTCTTCTGTTTTATCCTCATCTTCTTCCTTTTCATTCGTTTCGGAGGAATTTGTTTTCCCGGGTGTACAGCCTAACGGGTTGGAAGAAAGATGCCAACCTGTTTCACCTCTTTCCCAGGAAATACCTGATTTGCTTTTTTCGTAGGTTACATCATCCATGATTTTTTCATGGGAATCGATGAGCTGGATTCGTTGTCCGGTATTCGAGATGTTCGCCGGAAATTTTTCGGAAGCGAAAGCGCAAGATTGAAGTTCAGGCAATATTTCATCTCCTGAGCGATAGACGATCAGGAAGGAATGGGCGGGAATATTAGCACCGTCGAGTGGAATGGCAATCTTTTCCCGGTAAAGCAGAGTCCACCCGTCGAGAGAAACATCTTGGGAGAGTGTATTTTGTAATTCGACATATTCCGTATCGGACATTTGGGGAGCCTCTTTCGGGTCGGCCATAATTTCTGAGATGAGTATGGAACCGATGGGCAATGATGGAGTAGGTTTAGGTTCTGGGATTTCCTCCTCTTCTTCCTCTGGTTTTTGTTGTTCTTCTTCTTTTTCCTCTTCCTCTTCCTCTTCTTTCTCTTCTTCATTTATTTCCGGCGAATTTATTTTTCCGGGTGTACCACCTAATGGGTCGGAAGAAAGATGCCAACCTGTTTCACCTCTTTCCCAAGAAATTCCCGATTTGCTTTTTTCGTAAGTTACATCATCCATAATCTCGTTGTGGGAATCGATGAGTTGGATTTGCTGCCCGGCATTGGCGATATTGGCTGGGAATTTTTCGGAAGCGAAAGCGCAAGATTGGAGTTCAGATAACATCTCATCTCCTGAGCGATAGACAATCAGGAAGGAATGGGCGGGAATGTTAGCACCGTCGAGTGGAATGGCAATACTTCCCCGGTAGAGTAAAGTCCACCCGTCGAGAGAAACATCTTGGGAAAGCGTATTTTGCAATTCGATATATTCCGTATCAGACATTTGGGGCGCCCCCTTTGGATCGGCCATAATTTCTGAAATGAGTATGGCACCGGTTGGTAATTCTTTCTCATTTTCTTCATTTTCTTCCTCTTCTTCTTCATTGTCTAAAAAGAATGAACGCTCTTCGGAAGGAATCGTTAATCCGTTTTCATCCATAAATCCCTTTATGGAAAGAGTATATTCTTGATTGTATTCCATTTCCTGCTGGAAGCCTGCTATGATATCTTGGTTTTGCGGATCAAGACTGTTGATAAAATAGGCATCTCCAATTTCTTCAATAGAGATAGAGGCCTCTTGACAATCTACCGGTTCTGAGAAATGTAGCAGGATTGATGACAGATCGGGAAATTCGATGCTTTCGAGTTGGATATTGGAATCTTCCGTTATTTCTTCTTCTTCCTCCTCTTCTTCGGGTTCTGCAGGGATATCAGTTATTGAATCCATAATGACCAAGTTGTCGAAACCGAACTTGTCAGAGCCTGTTTTTGTATAATGCATTTCAAGATGGAAATATACATCTTCATCTTTTGGATTTTCCACATCGTATGTTGCGGAATCTGCTTGGATATAGTTTTTCTTGTCGAAAGAATAGAAAAGTGTCCAGATGTTATATTCATAGGTAAGTTTAATGGAAACGATATAAGGGAAGCCGTCTTTTTCCGGGTAGGGAAGTTCTATGGCATTGATAAGTTCTTGTCTATTATTTCCATAGAGATAAAGGTCTTCATTATTGTCTCCTCCAATAGCGATATAAACATATTTGGAACTGTTGGGATAATAGGAAGGATAAATAAGGACTCGATTTTGTTTTGAAGGATTATAAGCCAGATAAACATCGAAAGTCCATTGCATAACATTGGTCGGATGATAAAGGCGGCGGATAGAAGATATATCATCTTCTTCAGTGTAGTGGTCTAACCATAAAACTCCATTACTAAGAGAAAAATCTTCCCGTCGGAGTTCCCATTCTTGAGATAATTCAATACCATCGAATCGATCCACTAAAATTTGTCCTTTTGCACAAAAGGAAAGTAAAGACATGAAGATAAGTACAAATTGTTTCATAGTTGTCAGTTTTGTATTAAAAATCCGTATCTTTGCAAGCGGAAAACGAAGCCGCTATGCTTTGTTCACAAAGGTAGAAAATATTTTATTCAAATTTAATAGAAGCTCAGAAAAAAATGAAAGTAGCTATTGTTGGTGTAAGCGGCGCCGTAGGCCAGGAGTTCCTGCGGGTCCTCGATCAACGGAATTTCCCGATTGACGATTTGGTTCTTTTTGGCTCAAGCCGTAGTGCTGGACGTGAATATACGTTTCGTGGAAAAGCTTATACGGTAAAAGAGTTGAAGGAAAACGATGATTTCAAGGGTATAGATGTAGCGTTTGTATCAGCAGGAGCAGGCACATCCAAGAAATTTGCCGACACCATTACCAAATATGGTACCGTTATGATTGATAACTCAAGTGCTTTCCGTATGGACGACGATGTTCCTTTGGTTGTTCCTGAAGTGAATCCGGAAGATGCCTTGAATCGCCCGAGAGGGATTATTGCCAATCCGAATTGCACGACTATTCAGATGGTTGTTGCTTTGAAAGCTATAGAGAAGGTTTCTCATATTAAACGTGTACACGTTTCTACTTATCAGGCAGCCAGTGGTGCTGGTGCTTCTGCTATGGCTGAATTGGTTAAGCAGTATGAACAATTGATGAAGGGAGAAGAACCTACCGTTGAAAAGTTTGCATATCAATTGGCTTATAATGTTATTCCACATGTAGATGTTTTCTTGGAAAACGGATATACGAAGGAAGAAATGAAAATGTATAACGAAACGCGTAAGATTATGCATTCGGATATAGAAGTGAGTGCTACATGTGTGCGTGTTCCGGTGATGCGTGCACATAGCGAAGCTACTTGGGTAGAAACGGAACGTCCAGTTAGCGTGGAAGAAGCTCGTGAGGCCTTTGCTCATGCTGAGGGCGTTGTTTTGCAAGATGATCCGGCCAACAAAGTCTATCCGATGCCGCTGTTCGTAGCTGATCACGATCCGGTTTATGTAGGGCGTATTCGTAAAGATATTTCTAATCCGAATGGATTAACTTTTTGGACAGTTAGCGACCAAATCAAGAAAGGAGCTGCTTTGAATGCCGTTCAGATAGCTGAATATCTGTTGAAAGTAGGAAATATAAAGTGAGTTTAGTTTTATAGCGTGAAGGTAATCCCGTGTTTTTGCTGAATGTACATCATTCGCAAACCGGGATTATCTGTTTAAAAAGGATTTTATTATTTATTTATTATAGTTGAATTAATATGATTACATCAGACCAATTACGTGACGTGTTGGAGCGCGAGCAGGCGCTGAGGGGGTATCTTTGACATCGATGGGAAAACCATCCAATTGGAAGAAGAAGAGTTGAGAACGCATGACCCCGGCTTTTGGGAAGATGCCAAGCGTGCCGAAGTCCAGATGAAGAAAGTAAAAGACTTGAAGAAATGGATAGAACTTTATAACGAGGTGAAAAGCGCTACCGAAGAGTTGCATTTGGCTTATGATTATTTAAAAGAGGGTATTGTCTCAGAAGAAGAGGTAGATACAAGTTATAAGCATGCTCTTGAATTGGTGGAGAATTTGGAGTTCCGCAATATGTTGCGCGAAGAGGCTGATCAGATGTCATGCGTCTTGAAGATAAATTCGGGCGCTGGTGGTACGGAAAGTCAGGATTGGGCTTCGATGTTAATGCGTATGTACACACGTTGGGCTGAACGGAATGGCTACAAGGTGACTATAGCTAACTTGCAAGAAGGTGACGAAGCTGGTATCAAAACTGTAACCATGAATATCGAAGGTGACTATGCTTTTGGATATTTGAAGAGCGAAAATGGTGTACACCGTTTGGTTCGTGTATCGCCTTATAATGCGCAAGGTAAGCGAATGACATCTTTTGCTTCTGTTTTTGTGACGCCGTTGGTGGATGATACCATTGAGGTGAAAATTGATCCGGCAGCTATTTCATGGGATACTTTCCGTTCGGGGGGTGCCGGAGGGCAGAATGTGAATAAAGTGGAATCGGGTGTACGTTTGCGTTACCAATTTAAAGATCCATATACAGGTGAAGAAGAAGAAATCCTTATTGAAAATACGGAAACGCGTGACCAACCCAAGAATCGAGAGAATGCGATGCGTCAGTTGCGCTCTATCTTGTATGATAAGGAATTAAAACATCGTATGGCTGAGCAGGCTAAAATAGAGGCGGGTAAGAAAAAGATTGAATGGGGCTCACAAATCCGTAGTTACGTGTTTGATGATCGTCGTGTGAAAGATCATCGGACCAATTATCAGACCTCGGATGTCAACGGGGTGATGGATGGCGAGATCGATGGTTTTATCAAAGCTTATCTGATGGAGTTTGCCGCTACTGATGCTGCTAATAACTAACGCCTTCCTATTTCGTTCTGCCGGTATTGCGAAGGTGAGATATTCATGATTTTTCGGAAAAGCCGGGAAAAATAGGCTGGTTCTTCAAATCCTAAAAGGGTTGAGATTTCAGTTAGCTTAAGGTTTGTCAATTCTAAATATTGGCAAGCCTTTTGTATTTTTAAGCGGAGAAAATAGTTGATAGGTGAAACTCCCGTTTCATGTTGGAAAAGCATCGAAAAATGGGACGGAGAATAATGGAAATAGGCGGCCAGTTGAGTGAGCGATAGATTATGTTGGACATTTTCTTGCATGTAATGGATAACTTTCCCAGAGAATGAGAGACGTTCGTTGTTTTGCGATACTACTCCCCGGTATGATTCTAAGCAAATGAATGAAGCTAAGAACGCATAAAGGCTGAGCGAGGCGAAGATCATATATTCTTTGATATAGGCCATCGAAAATGCATGGTAAATCTCTTCGAAAAATTGTAAGCGGTCTTGTAAACGCGAGTGCTCACCCGGAAGTACAGGTTTGGGATTGGGAAAAGCAGGTTGGAAATGTGTACAAAGGTCTCCCTTAAAGTGAATCCAGTAGATAGTCCATGGTTCGGCTTCATCGGCCCCAAAAGCATACGGTTTATCCTTAGGTATAATGATATATTCGTTTTGGTGAACCTCATAAGTGTTCCCGTCTATCTGATACCATCCTTTCCCATCCGTGCAATAGATAAGCATCACATAGTCGCATCCCTTTTCCTTTTGGACATAATGGTACTTTACATGGGGGAAATATCCTATTTTCCGAATGTAAAGATGCCCTATAAGGGGATCTTGACTATATGCTTCGAGTAACTGTTCAGGGAGGAATACGAAGCGTTCACCTTTGAAACCTTCTTTGATCTTTGCCATATTGAATTGAACTGATAGGCAAAGTTACTTTAAATCTGTTATAGCTGGTCTTTAAATCGTAAGATTGTGCAAGTAAATCACAACAAAGGCTCTATTGGGTCTGGATTGTGCCTTGTAATTTTGTACGCAAATAAAAGAAAAATGACAATGAATGGTAAATTTTTGATTGCAGGAACCTTGTGTTCATTATTTTTTTCATGTGCAACTCCGACACCCGAACAGCAATTGGCTGAAAAAATACAACAAGACAAAACATTACAGGTTGTCGATAGTATGGCAAGGGTAGCTATCCGTCAAGGATTCAATGCCGGTAGTGGTTATTCTCAGATTTGGGCCCGTGATATGAATACATTTATCGAAGTGGCTTGTGAAGAAAGTAATCCGGAAGAGCTTCGTGGGGCGATTCTCCTCTTTTTTGCTTTGCAACAGCCTAATGGAGAAATGATAGATGGCTATGTGTTGAAACCTGATTTCACGTGGAACGATAATGTACCGTATTATTCGGATGCCGCTCCCGATCATGTGGCGTTTAAAAATACGGTGGAAACCGACCAGGAAACTTCACTTATACAAATTGTCGGCAAATATATTCATAAGACTGGGGATCGTTCTATTTTGCAAGAGGAGATAGCCGGGCAGACTGTTTTGCATCGGATGGATGAGATGATTGATTATCTGATGCGTGAACGGTATAGTGAAAAGTATGGTTTGCTTTATGGAGCTATGACGGCTGATTGGGGAGATGTTCAACCGCATGATGATTTTGGATGTGATATGAATGAACTATCTACACCTGCCATTGATGTTTATGATAACGCCATGTTTATTATAGCCTTGGATTATCTGCAGGAAATGACGGATGATAAGGAATTGCTCTCCAAATGGAAAACATTGCGGGAACAAACAGCTCGAAATGTGCGTGAATATTTGTGGGACGAAGAAAACCAGAAATTTATTCCGCATATCTATTTGGATAAATCGCCTCTGCCAGAAGGTTTCGATGAAAATCAGATATTTTATCATGGCGGTACGGCTATAGCTATTGAGGCTGGTCTTTTGTCGGCTGAGGAAATCCGGATTGTGAATGATAAGATGTTGGAAAATGTGCGTCTTTCAGGAATGCCCAGTATCGGTCTGACTCTGTATCCACCGTATCCGGAAGGTTTCTTCCACGGAGGAATGTCCAAACCTTATGCATATCAGAACGGAGGTGATTGGACTTGGTTTGGTGGACGGATGATTCAGCAGCTGATTGCTAATGGAATGGTTGAGGAGGCTTATGCTGAAATTCGTCCGATGATTGACCGTGTTTTGAAGAACGATGGATTTTTCGAATGGTATGGTATGGGAGGTGTCCCTAGTGGAAGCGGACATTTTAAAGGTTCTGCCGGAGTATTGGCAAAGGCGATAGAGATGTTGCAAGATTGGGCAAAAGAAAATGATAAGGAATAAGTATATGAGAATTTCAAATTACGATAAATATCCAGCAACTCGTCTGGATGCGGAGTTGTGGCAAGGATGGGATGCTATAAAAAGTGAGTTGGCTCGCCGTTGTGCGTCTTCGAAGGGGCGTTTTGTAGTGGTAGTAGAATGTTATCAAGGCGTGTACCACGACGAAATTGAACCGGAAATCCGAGCTTTGTCTCCAGCTTGTTGGATTAATACGTGTACGATATTTAAATCTCCTGCAGAAATTGAGGAAATGACTTATCCGTATGTAACGGATGACCGTCTTTTTGGATTCCGTTCACATTTTACGTATGCCGATTTTATGGATAAAACTCGGTTGGAGAATGCCCGTCATCAAATGGAAACGGCTTCTGGACTAATAATAGTTTATGGTCATGGCGCTGCTTATGTTGCACCGGAGGCAGATTTGCTTGTTTATATTGATATGGCGCGTTGGGAAATACAACTTCGTTCTCGCCGGCACGAAATCAATGGTTTGGGAGTTGAGAACAAGGCGGAAGGCGCTTCTTTCCAATATAAACGGGGTTATTTCGTAGATTGGATTGTTTGTGACCAGTTGAAAAAGACTCTTCTTTCTCGTGCAGATTATTGGTTGGATACGCATCAAGCAGGTTTGCCTAAGATGATTACGGGAGATACGTTGCGTCATGGATTAGAAAAAACAGCTCATAAACCTTTTCGTGTAGTTCCTTTCTTCGACCCGGCTCCTTGGGGCGGACAGTGGATGAAAGAGGTTTGTGGACTTGACAAGAGCCAGAGTAATTATGGTTGGTGTTTCGATTGTGTACCTGAAGAAAATAGTTTGTATTTTGATATTCAGGGAATACTATTTGAGATGCCGGCAAATAATCTGGTGTTCTACCAGACACGAGCATTATTAGGAGGTCCGGTAGAATCCCGTTTTGGACAAGATTTTCCAATCCGTTTTGATTTTCTTGATACAATGGGCGGTGGAAATTTAAGTCTTCAAGTACATCCTACTACGCAATATATCCGTGATACGTTTGGTATTTATTATACCCAGGACGAAAGTTATTATTTATTGGATGCAGAACCAGGAGCTACGGTTTTTTTGGGCTTGAAGACGAATGTAGATTCTAAGGAAATGATATCGGCACTTAATAAGGCTCAAGATACAGGAGGAGTTTTTGATGCTGAGCGTTATGTGAATCGTTGGCCAGCTAGGAAACATGACCATTTCCTTATTCCGAACGGAACTATTCATTGTTCGGGCGCTGGGGCTATGGTTCTTGAGATTAGTGCTACTCCCAGTATCTTTACATTTAAATTATATGATTGGGGACGTCTTGGTTTGGATGGTCTGCCTCGCCCGATTAATATTCGTCATGGTTCTCATGTCATTCAATGGGAAAGACAAACTGATTTCGTACGGGATAATTTAGTAAATCAGGTGAAACCAATCGCCCAAGGTGAAGGGTGGCGTGAAGAGCGTACAGGACTACATGAAAATGAGTTTATAGAAACTCGTCGTCATTGGTTTAGTTCGCCAGTAACTCACGATACGAACGGAGGAGTAAATGTTCTGAATTTGGTAGAAGGTGAAGAAGCTATTGTGGAAAGTCCGAGCGGAGCCTTCGAATCGTTTGTGGTCCATTATGCAGAAACGTTTATTGTTCCAGCTTCCGTCGGAGAATATCGAATTCGTCCTTATGGAAAGGCGGAAGGAAAAGAATGTGGTACGATTAAAGCTTATGTGCGTTTTAGAGAATGAAAACGAATGATATTATTATGACATTGGATGCAGGAGGAACTAATTTAGTTTTTTCTGCACTTAGTGAAGGAGAGGAAATAGTTCAGCCAATTACTCTTCCTTCTGCTAAGGATAATTTGGAGCGTTGTCTCGAGATTATCCGATGTGGCTTTGAAGCTGTGCGTGATCAGCTTCCAACTCATCCGGCAGCTATCAGCTTTGCTTTTCCGGGTCCAGCTGATTATGAGTCAGGTATAATAGGAGGAAATCTTCCTAATCTCACAGCTTTTCGTAATGGGGTTCCATTGGGACCGTATCTTCGCGAACATTTTGGTGTTCCGGTATTTATTAACAATGATGGAAACTTGTTTGCTTATGGGGAGGCATTGGCGGGTATATTACCTGAAATAAATTCTGCTTTAGAGGCTTCGGGGAATCCAAAACGTTACCGGAATCTGATAGGGTTAACATTTGGTACTGGTTTTGGTGGAGGTATCGTGATAGATCGTCGTTTGTTGGTTGGAGATAATCAGGTTGGTGGTTATCTTTGGTGTCAGTATAATAAATTGCATCCGGAATTGATAGCCGAAGAGAGTGTCAGTATTCGGGGTGTTTGTCATGCGTATGCAACGATTTCTGGGGATAATAAACCGTTTACACCTAAAGAAATATTTGAAATAGCTGAAGGGCAACGTGAAGGAGACCGGACGGCAGCTCTTTCTGCTTTTGAAGAGTTGGGAGTTGTCGCTGGTAGTGTTTTGGCTTCAGCATTACTCTTAATAGATGGAATAGCGGTCATAGGAGGGGGACTTTCCGGTGCATCAAAATATATTTTCCCTTCTTTGATGGGAGAATTGCGTGCTTCTACGGGAATGCGCGATGGCACATGTTTTAACCGGTTGGCAGTTCCAGCTTTCAATTTAGAAAACGAAGAGGAACGTCGGGCTTTTCTGCAGAGTGAAAATTCTTTTTTGAAAGCCGGGAAAACAGGTGTTGCTTTATCGCATTTAGGAACTAGTCGGGCTATTGCCTTGGGGGCTTATTGGTTTGCTCGTGAAAGATTAGCGTTAAAATAGTAGTTCGAACTTAATATATAACATTATGCATTTCTATAACATTATTCCGGCTTTTGTCTTAGCTTTTGTTTTCATAGGTTGTGTTACAAAGCGAGATAAGACCGAACAACCCAAAGAAAACTTGTCACAATATGTGGAACCACGTATTGGTACCGCTCATTGCCGATGGTTTCATTTTACACCAGGTGCGTTGCCTTTTGGATTGGCTAAGCCGGCACCTTCTACCAATGGGAGTCTCGGAAATAAATGGGGTTGGGAAGCAACAGGCTATGATTATCGAGATTCCAGCATTGAGGGATTTCCCTGTTTACATGAGTTTCAAATAGGGGGGATTGTATTGATGCCGACAAATGGAGAATTGGTGACGATTCCTGGTTTACCTACAGATTCTGTGCGCATAGGATATCGTTCACGTTTTAATCGGGCGAATGAGCTGGCTAAACCCGGCTATTATAGTGTGCTTCTTGACGATTATGGTATCCAAGCCGAATTGACAGCAACGTCGCGTGTAGCATTTCAGCGTTATTCTTTCCCGAACGGAAAAGAGGGACATATTCTTTTTAATATTGGGAATCGTCAGGGAGAAAGTGGTGCTGTGCGTGATGCGCAAGTCATGTTGACTGAGGATGGGCATATAGAAGGTTGGGTTATCACTGAACCGGAATATGTGAAGAAATATGAACCAGGGAAAACGGTTCCGCTTTATTTTTCGGCAGTATTGGATAATACTCCTGATGAAGTAGGAGTTTTCCATAATGAAAAGCAAGAACCGGGTGTTAAAGAAGCCAGGGGGGTAGGGGCAGGTCTTTATCTTTCGTTTAAAATGGATAAACCACAGACTATTACGGTTAAGATTGGCTTATCTTATACTTCGGTGGAGAATGCCCGTAAAAATTTGGAAGCAGAGGCTGCAAATTTGACTTTTGATGATGCCAAAGAACGAGCAACACAGATTTGGGAAGATTATTTGGGACGTATCCGTGTGGAAACTGATGTAAAAGCTGATAAGGTGAAGTTTTATACCGGTCTTTATCATGCACTTTTGGGGCGTGGTTTGGCCAGCGATATCAATGGTGCCTATCCGAAACATGATGGAACGATTGGTCAGTTGCCTATGGAAAATGGAAAACCTAAATATAATCTTTATAATACGGATGCCATTTGGGGTGGACAATGGAATCTTTCCCAGCTTTGGACATTAGCGTATCCGGAATATCTTTCGGATTATATAAGTAGTCATTTGCAAATTTATAAAGATGCTGGATGGTTGGCCGATGGGGTTGCTAACAGTCGTTATGTCTCAGGGGTAGGGACTAATCTCTTGCCAGTTATTATTTCCGGAGCTTACCAATGTGGTATTCGGGACTTTGATTTAAAAACAGCTTATGAGGCCTGCTTAAAGAATGAACTTGATGGCAACAATCGTCCACTCGGTGCAGGAAAAGTCGATACCGATCAGTTTGTGAAGTATGGTTATGTCCCTCATTTGGATGAGGGTTCCGGACCAGATGAGGCTTTTATGTTTTCAGCTTCGCATACATTAGAATATTCTTTTAGTTCGTGGGCTGTTGCTCAATGGGCCAAGGTTTTGGGGGATTCTGTACACTATCATCAGTTGATAGATCTCTCAAAAGGTTGGGAACGCCTTTATGATCCAAGTACGAACTTTATTCGACCCAAGAAAGCAAATGGTGAATTTATCGGTCATTTTGATCCGATGCAGGTTTGGCGTGGCTTTCAGGAGGGTAATGCCTGGCAATATACATTCTATGTTCCTCATGATGTTGAGAATCTGGTAGCTAAAGTGGGAGCTGAAACTTTTAATGCACGTCTTGATAGTATTTTTACAGTTTCACAAAAAATGATCTTTAGTGGAGGAACCGAGGTTGGTGCTTTTGCCGGTTTGCAGACTTTATATAATCAGGGCAATCAACCTTGCTTGCATATTTCCTGGTTGTTTAACGAATCGGGACAACCCCGTTTGACTCAAAAGTGGGTGCGTGCCATTTTGAATGAATTTTATGGAACAGAAGGTATCCATGGTTATGGTTATGGGCAGGATGAGGATCAGGGTCAGCTGGGAGCCTGGTATGTAATTTCTTCAATGGGCCTTTTTGATGTCAAGGGTTTGGCGGATACAACTCCTTCTTTCAGTTTGGGTGCTCCTTTGTTTGATCGGGTTACTATTCGGCTCAATCCTCAATATTATTCGGGAGATGAGTTTACCATTACGACTACTGGCGCAAAAGGTAACAATCCCAATGCTTATGTCAAACAATATTTATTGAACGGAAAACCCATAGAAGGGGTACATATTCCTTTCTCAGAAGTAATAAAAGGTGGTACGCTAGAAGTACAGATGGAGGAGTAAGTCATGCAGGTGAGCGATATAAAAACACGTGGAGTTATTTTTCCAATCCTTTTTGGCTTTTTAGTCATGGGATTTGTGGATGTTGTCGGCATTGCAACCAATTATGTAAAGCAGGATTTTCAATTGTCCGATACATTGGCTAATTTGCTCCCGATGATGGTTTTTCTCTGGTTTGCCATTTTCTCTATTCCAACAGGTCTTTTGATGGGGAGAGTGGGGCGGAAAAATACGGTGGCGGTAGCATTAGGAATCACTATTTTAGCAATGTTTATCCCTCTGATTTGTTATGATTTTGGGATGGTTCTTGTGGCTTTTGGCCTTTTAGGGATAGGGAATACAATGCTTCAGGTATCGCTCAATCCTATGGTAGCAGCAGTAGTGGCTCCTGATCGCATTACGAGTGTCCTCACTTTAGGACAGTTTTTAAAGGCGGTCTCTTCCTTCTTAGGGCCATTGATTGCGGGTGCAGCGGCTGCATTTTGGGGTGATTGGAAATGGATATTTGCCGTTTATGCGGTTACAACCCTCCTTTCTGTTATCTGGTTGTTGCTTGTTGTGAAAGAAGGAAAGGTTGGAAGTACGGTAAAGGCTACATTTCGTTCGGCTTGTTCGCTCTTTCGGGATAGTTACATTCGGATGCTTTTTCTGGGAATTTTATTTATTGTAGGAATCGATGTGGGACTGAATACGACTATTCCGAAACTTTTGATGGAGAAATTGGACATGTCGTTGGCAGAAGCTGGTTTAGGGACGAGTCTTTATTTTTCGGCACGCACTATTGGG
The DNA here is from genome assembly GCA_944326775.1 of uncultured Parabacteroides sp. Taxonomy (GTDB): domain Bacteria; phylum Bacteroidota; class Bacteroidia; order Bacteroidales; family Tannerellaceae; genus Parabacteroides. Next base: position 12,962 of record CALVFH010000022.1, on the reverse strand, counting down.
GCTTTTATCGGTGCTTTTGTATTGGTGAAGGTGGCTTCAGACCGTTTTTTATTGTATAGTATGGGTATTTCTGTTCTGGCCTTTATTGCAATGTTGAGCTTTGATACACTTTGGCCTATTGCAATTATGATCGTGATAGTTGGCTTAGCTTGTGCCAATGTTTTTTCTATTTTGTTCTCTTTCGCTTTGCAGCATATGCCTGAACGGGATAATGAAATTTCAGCCTTGATGATTATGGGGGTTTCTGGAGGCGCTTTGGTAACTCCTTTGATGGGTGTTTTAGCCGATGCTTTTGGGCAAGTGGCTGGTTTGGCTTTGTTACTTGTTTGTATGGCTTATTTGGGAATCATAGCGATTAAGTTGAGATAAGGAAGGAATGCATGAATCAAAAACAATTCTAAAATAATATCTTATGAAATTACGTAACCTATTTCTTTTAGGAGTTTGGCTTTGGACGAGTAGTTTAGTAGCTCAGACAACTCCTGGTTCTACCGAAATGGAGGCTACGGTTTACCCGGCTGTTTATAAGTCTTCAGCCGGATTAACGCAGCGTGTATGGGTTGATGTGCACTATGAGGGTAAACCTGCACAAGGTGTTCTCCAATTAGGTGAGCAGAAGCAAAAAGTGAAACTTGTTGATGGGGATAATCGTTTTTATTTTGAAATTCCGGAGGTTAAAACCGGACAACTCAATCTCCCCTTAGTCGTTTCTGTTGGTAAAAAGCAATTGGCGCAGCAAGAGGTCGTTGTTGAACCGGTACGCCATTGGCAAATGAATCTGGTGCAACATACGCATACAGACATTGGTTATACCCGTTCGCAGATGGAGATTCTCGCTGAACATTTGCGTTATATAGACTATGCTTTGGATTATTGTGATGCGACAGACGGCTATCCGGATGCGGCTAAATTCCGTTGGACTTGCGAAGTTTCCTGGGCGGTGAATGAATATCTGAAGAACCGTCCGAAGGAACAGATTGAGCGCTTGAAGCAACGGGTAAAGGAAGGACGTATAGAATTGGCTGCTATGTATTTGAACTTCGATGAGTTGCCTGATGAGCAGACTTTGGCTGCTTCTCTTGCCCCGTTGAAGCGATTCCGCGAAGAAGGGTTACGTTCAGAACTGGCCATGCAAGATGATGTGAATGGTATCGGTTGGTGTTTCAGCGAATTTTTTGCTGATGCCGGTGTGAAATACTTGAATATGGGTACTCACGGCCATCGTGCTTTGATTTGTTTTGATTATCCGACAGTTTTCTGGTGGCAATCACCTTCCGGTAAGAAAGTGTTGGCCTATCGAGCCGAACATTATAATCAAGGTAACTTTTTCGGTATTCATAATACGGAAGATTTTGAATCGTTTGAGATCAAGGTTTTGGATTATTTAGGACAGTTAGAAGATAAAGGTTATCCTTATGATATCTGTGCTGCCCAGCATTCCGGCTATTTCACCGATAATGCTCCTCCATCGACCAAGAGTTGCGAGATGGTTCGTCGTTGGAATGAAAAGTATGAGTGGCCTAAACTTCGGACAGCCGTAGCTACGGAGTTTATTAAAGATGTAGAGAAGAATTATGCCAATCAGATTCAGACAATCCGTGGAGCTTGGCCTGACTGGTGGACCGATGGTTTTGCTTCCGGTGCTCGTGAGGCTGCTGTTTCTCGTACGACGCATTCGAATGTCATTGCCAATCAAGCAGGTCTCTCGTTTGCCCAAATGATGGGGTCGGAACTGCCGAAAGACGTAAATCAGAAGATCGACGAGATTAATGACGCTCTTCTTTTCTACGATGAGCATACGTTTGGTTATAGTGAGAGTGTGCGTGATCCTTATGGTCTGGAAACATGGGAGCAGCGTTCGTTGAAGCAATCGTATGCCTGGGAGGCATATCGTCATGCCGGCTTGTTGGGTGAAACGACAATGGGGCTTTTGCAAGCATTTGTCCCGAAGACCCGTGTTCCTTCTATCGCTGTTTTCAATACGCTCAACTGGACGTATAGCGGAGTTGCCCGAGTGTATATAGACCATCAGATGCTCCCGAAAGACAAAGCTTTTGAGATAGTGGATGCTCAAGGTAATGCTATTCCGGCTCAGGCTGACGCGAGTCGTGCGGATGGTACGTATTGGAATCTTTACGTGAAAGATGTTCCGGCCTTGGGATATGCCCAATATGAAATCCGGGTGAAAGACGCAGCCCGTATGGAGACTCTTTATGAGACGAAATTGGCTGATACGCATGTGGAGAATGCTTGGTACGCACTCGATTTCAACCTTTCCAAAGGAACTATCCGCTCTCTCTTCGACAAAGAACTGGGAAAATCATTGTTAACTCCGGATGCTGAATGGGAAATGGGTGAGTTTATCTATGAAATCATCGACAGCCGTCATCCGATGGAGCAATATCGTGCTCCGCAGTTCCTCCGCCGCCGTCCGGAGAAGATACGCTTCGAACGTTATGAAAGAGGAGATATCTGGGATTCGTATCGTTTCCGGGGAGAGACCGTCGCCGGTCGCGAACCCAATAATCTGATGGTTGAATACCGTCTGTATAAGGTAGAGAAGAAAATCGAGGTGGTTTATCGTTTGCGCAAGAAAGCGGTAACCGATCCAGAGGCTATTTACATCTCTTTCCCATATCAGGTAGCAGATGGAAAGATCTATTTGGATGTGCCTGGAGGAAATATCGAGGCCGGTGTGGACCAGATCAAGGGTTCTTCGAACGATTGGTACACGGTTCAGAACTTTGCTACGGCCCGCAACAGCGAAATGCAGGTTGTCATGGGCAGTCAGGAGATTCCTCTGATGCAATTCGGGGCAATCAATACCGGGCGTTATCAAGCGGGCGCTGTTCCGCAGAGTACAAATATGTATTCTTGGCCCATGAATAATTACTGGGTGACTAATTTCAACGCAGACCAGATGGGCGAAATGCAATGGAGCTATTTTATCAGTTCTTCAAATGACAATTCGATTGCGTATGCTACGAAATTTGCTTGGGAGAACCGTATTCCGTTCCTGACCCGTGTCTTGCCGGCGAGCGAAGAGGCCGGAGCTCAGATGCTGCAACCCGCATCCCTTCTCCGCCTTGAGCCGGAAAATGTCTTGCTGGTCAATATGAAACCCGTCCCCGGTGAGCGTGCGGTTTTGATGCAACTCCGCGAGATTGACGGCAAACCGGCGAAATTCCAGGTATCGTCAGACCGTATCAATATCAAGCAGGTGACGGTATGCGACGTTGTGGGCGATCCTGTCCCCGGCAATCCGTCGGCAGATTTCCAACCTTGGGAAAATAAGTTCATTAAAGTTAGCTTTTAGTAGTCAGTTCCGGGCGAAGAGTTGCGCGCTGCCTATCCGGCGGCCCGCAATTCGAAGCTCGGAATCCTCGAAAAGTTTGCACATTCCAAAAATAATTTGTAATATTGCACCCGATTTCAGGAGACAAGAAACTTGTTTAAAATCCCAGGTCCTATAGCTCAGTTGGTTAGAGCACCTGACTCATAATCAGGGAGTCCTTGGTTCAAGCCCAAGTGGGACCACAGAAAGGCTCAAGAGACTTGCAGCGACAGGCTGCAGGTCTTTTTTTGTCCTTTCCGGAGCAATCCGGGGTGTTTTATCAGGAGATTGCCATCACCTGCTGTTCAAAAGAGGCTTTATTGTCCTTTGCTTTGTTGCGCACTTTGCTCCGGTAGATATAAATCGTATTGATGGAATAGCGGAGGAAGCGGGCAATCTTGTTGCTGTCGGAAATCCCCAAGCGGATGAGCGCGAAGATGCGTATTTCGGTACACAGCAGTTCGCCCGCCTTCGGGTAGATTTTCTCGCCGTCGGCCAGGAGGTCGTTGAATTGCTCAACGAAGTGCGGGTACAATTTCAGGAAGGTCTCGTCGAAACTCTTGTAGAATTTGATGCGTTCCTCCTCAATGAAGCGTTCCGACTTGATGGCTTTGAACAATTCATTGATTTTTGAAGTAATCGCGAGCTTGGCCAACGACCTTCGGTAGTCCTCCAGTTTGTCGAGATACATCGTACACTGCTCGAGATAGTACGTCAGGTATTGCTGTTTGACAAGATTGAGCTCCGACAGCTCCTTGTTGGCTTCGGAAAGCTGCCGGTTCATGTCGCTCAGCGCCCGCCGGGCTTCGGCAAGCCGCCGTATCTGTTTTTTTATCGAAATAATAGCGAAAATAAGTCCCGCCGACAGGAGGGTGATGCCCATCAGCAGTCCCGTCTGGATGCGTTCGCTCTGTTCCTTTTGTAATTTGTAGGCATCATTGATAATCGGGTAGATGTTCGACGACTCGATGGTGCGCAGGCGGGCATTGCAGGCTACGGCGTCGCGCATGGAACAGTGAAGATAGTTGTATGCCCGCCAGGTTTCTCCCCGGCGGTTCATCTGCAAGGCCAGTTTGGGCAACGCCACGTATTCCCGCACGCAGAGCCGCAAGTCGGTGATGGCCGAGACCGCCAGGTAATACAGATACTCCTCTTCCTGCCCCAGTCTTTCGTAGGCTTGGGCGATATTGTAGGCCAACAAGCCCTTCAGGCGATAAGAGACGTCGGGCGATTCGTAGAGGTTGAACACTTCGCTGAGCGCCTTCTCGTATTGATGCTCTACAATCTGTTTGTCCATTGCAATCAGCAGGTAAGTAGGCTTTCCCATCTTCTCGGACATGATGAGGAGCGAGTCGCGGTAGGCGTTCGTCTTCTTCGTATAGTTGCTTTTTTCCGCCGGGGTCAAAGCAAAGTCGGCCAGGTAGCCATAGACCGTCCGATACTGGTGGTAATAGTTCGTGAGGCTGGTGTCCGAAGCTGAAATATCGTCGTATCGGATGCTGTCGAGCGTCTGCACAGCTTCTTTATACATCCCCATGATGCTGAACACCTCGGCGCGGTTCATCTTCAGGTTGGCCGGGTTGCCTATCGAGGGGTATCGCTCCAGCAGGGCGGCTTTCCGGTTGACATACGCCAGGGCGGAATCCATCTGAAACTTGTTATATTCCTCGAACATCTTCTGGAGGAGGGCATATTGCCTTTCGGGGCTTTGTGCGGCCGCCAGTTCGCGTTTCAGCGAGTCGATCGACGCCTCTTTTTGGCGGACATAAACCTGCTTGTGTTCAATCGTGCGGTCGAGTTCTTCCAGAATATTTTCCAGCGAATGTGCTTTCCCGAAAATGGAGCAGGCGGGAACGAGCAGAAGGCAGCATAGGACAATTATCTTGTTCATAAGGTTAGACTGTTGTTTGAGGTGTAATTTTTCGTGCTAACAAAGTTATAAAATAGTTTCAAAAGAGTTGTAAAATGGCCGGGAAATAGATGATATGGTTTATATTTTTCATCGATGCTCCGGATTGCTTCCGTTTGTTTTTCTTTCAGTTAGCTTTTATATCCGTTTATATCCGCTTTATATGCAAAAACAAGAATTTCGGATTCCTTTAATTTTGCGAAAACAAGAAATAGGCTTGAAGACGCCGCGCGGCGAGGAGAGAGAGAAGTTGAGGGTTGAAGCCGGTTTCGCGGCGTCCGCGGAAAGCGTCCAAGGGCTTGGACAGGCTCAGCGGAATGCGCTGAAAGCTTCCAAGGCCTTGAACAGGCTCAGCGGAACGCGCTGAAGCTTTTCAAGAGCTTGAACAGGTCCAGCGGAACGCGCTGAAGGTTTTCAAGGGCTTGAACAGGCTCAGCGAAACGCGCTGAAGGTTTCCAAGGACTTGAACAGGTTCAGCGGAATGCGCTGAAGGTTTCCAACCCCTTGGACGGGCATTTCCTGAATTTGCAACGGGCTTCCAAGCCCTTGGACGGCGTTCCGCCACGGTTTTGAACAAAAAGCTAACAGTTTAAATACTAATCTTAAATGAATTGAGCATGGAAAAACAGTTCTTCTTCAAAGAGAGAAAGAGAAGGAGCATATTTCTGTTGTTGTTAGGGATATTGCTTTCTGTTGGAAGTTATGCACAGAAGTTTGCTGTGCAGGGAGTTGTGAAAGATGCCAAGCTGGGCGACCCGATTATCGGGGCGAGCTTGCTGGAGAAAGGAACAACGAACGGGACCATTACCGATTTTGACGGTAACTTTATGTTTGACGCCTCCTCCTCGGACGGCGTTTTGGTGATCTCTTATGTGGGCTATAAAACCCAGGAAATCCCGCTGAACGGGAAAAGTTCATTCAATGTAATCCTGGAAGAAGACATGGAAGCACTCGACGAAGTGGTCGTAGTGGGTTACGCGACTGGGAGCAAACGGACGATTTCGGGTGCGGTGGAACGCCTCAAGAAGGAAGACATGAACCAGGGCGTGGTGAACAATCCGCTGGAATCTATCAAGGGTAAAGTGGCCGGCGTGGTAGTTACGCAGACGGGCGGCGACCCGGCTTCTACGCCTTCTATCCGTGTGCGCGGAACGACATCCCTCTCGGGCGGCAATGACCCGCTGGTGATTATCGACGGAGTGTTCGGCGACTTGGCGATGCTGAACGCGATAGCTCCGGCAGACATCGAAACCTTCACGATTCTGAAGGATGCGTCGGAAACAGCTCAGTATGGTTCGCGCGGTGCGTCGGGTGTGATCGTCGTGACGACCGTCAAGGGCAAAAACGGGGTGAAAACATTGAGCTACAACGGAAATTACGGTGTGAGCAAGGTCTATAAGAATCTCGACATGCTCTCGGCCAGCCAATATCGGGCTACGGCACAGAAACTGGGCATCACCGCCAACGATATGGGCTATGATACAAACTGGTTCGACCAGATTGAGCAGTTGGGCTATACGCAGAACCACAACTTGTCGTTCGGTGCGGGCAACGACGACTCCAACTATCGCGCGTCGGTGGGCCTGATCGACCAGCAGGGGATTATCAAGAACAGCGGGTCGCGCAATTATACCGCGAAGCTGGATGCGATGCAGACCATGTTCAACGACAAGCTGAAAATCGAGTTCGGTATGTTTGGTTCGTTGAAGGAATTGGACAATACCAACGATTATGAAAAGACGTTCTACTCGGCTGCGTCGTACAACCCGACTTTCCCGACTTTCAAGAACGAAGATGGTACGTGGGATGAGGACCCGATGGCCAACGAGATCCAGAATCCGATGGGGCGCCTCGAAATCCGCGACCGCGAAATCAATGCTTACGTCAATGTGCATGGCCGCCTGACGTATCGCATCCTCGATGGCCTCAATCTGAGTGCCTTCGGTTCTTATACCTATAATGTAAAGGAAAATAAGCGTTATTTCCCGAAAGATATTAAGGCGAGTATGGCCGATGGCGGTCATGCCGAACGCATAGATAACAAGCAGAATATCTTGATGGGGAATATTCAGTTGAGCTATACGAAAGATTTCAACGAGAAGCACCATTTCGATGCCTTGGCATTGGTGGAAGGGCAGAAATATCACTATACGGGATTTACGGCAATGTCTCATGCCTACGAGAGCGACTATTTTACGTATAATAATTTGGAAGCCGGCGGCGATGTGAAGTACGGCGATGTGGAATCACTGGAAAATGAGAACCGGATTTCTTCCTTCATGGCGCGCGTGAACTATATGTTCGATAATCGGTATATCATCACGGCCAATCTGCGTGCCGATGGTTCTTCGAAACTGGGTTCCGAGAATAAATGGGGCTTCTTTCCGTCTGCGTCGGCCGCTTGGGTAATCAATGAAGAGGCGTTTATGGAAGATGTGAACTGGATCAGCAATTTAAAGCTTCGTGCAGGCTATGGTCTGACGGGTAATCAGGATGCAATAGAGGCATACAACTCGTTGGCGCTCTATCAGCCTTCGGGATTGACGTCGCTGGGCGGTTCGCCGATGGCTACCTACGCGATTTTACGCAATGCGAACCCTGATTTGCGTTGGGAAGTGAAGAAAACATTCGACGTGGGTATTGATTTCGGTGCCCTGAACGGCCGCTATTCGTTGACGGCAGACTGGTACCACTCTAAAACGAGCGATATGTTGTATATGTATGATGTTCCCGTGCCTCCGTTCGTTTACCCGACGCTTTTGGCGAATATGGGCGAGATGACCAACACGGGTGTCGAACTGGCCGTAAATGCAGGTCTGGTACAAACGAAGGATTTCGATTTCAACCTGGGCGTGAATTTCGCTTGGCAGAAGAATAAACTGAACTCCTTGAGCGGTACTTATATGGGCCAGAATCTATCTACATCGAAATATATCCCGATTTCCAACATGAGCGGCGCGGGATTTGTCGGCAACAACAATGTGGTCTATATGATGGAAGGGCAACCTGTCGGCGTGTTTTATATTCCGCGTTGTCTGGGATTGAGCGAACCCGACGAAGATGGCCACCGCACGTATATCCTTGACGACATGATCGACGGTGAGGAAGGATTCAATTCGAACGATGGTGGCGACCGCTATATCGCCGGTCAGGCCATGCCGAAATATTATTTAGGACTCAACCTGAACTTCCGTTACAAACGTTTCGACCTGACCATGCAGGCAAACGGTGCATTCGGCCATAAGATTTTCAACGGTACTTCGCTTGCGTATATGAATCTGAGCCAATTCCCGACCTACAATGTCATGGACGGCGCACAAGACGAGATGATTTTTGCGCAAGATATCAGCGACTACTGGTTGGAGAGCGGAAATTACCTGAATATTGAGTACATCACGCTGGGCTATAACTTTAATTGCGAAAAGATCAGTGAATTTGTAAAGAATATTCGTCTTTCGTTCTCAATAAACAATGTTGCGACGATTTCGGGCTACTCCGGCCTCTCGCCAATGCTGAATAGCCAGACGATTTCCGATGTTACCGATCCGGGATCGAATACTTTGGGTGTAGATAACAAGGAATTCTATCCGTTGTCACGTACTTATTCGTTAGGAGTGAGTGTTACATTCTAAAACCATTTAAAGCATAGTCAGAATATGAAAAAGAAATTTTTAAATATATCGTTGGTAGCTGTTTGCGCTGCGTTCCTTTCTTCTTGTTCCAATTTCTTGGAAGAGCACCCTACGGATGCTTTCGATGAGAACGAGGCTTTTGCGAATGAGAACCTGGTTTATCTGAATGCCGTTGCGAATCTTTACGATAAGCTGAATTACCTGATGGGACAAGACCGTCACGTTTATGATATGAATACTTTCTCGAGTGACGAGGCTTTCCTGCCCTGTCGCATCGGTGACTGGGAAGATGGCGGACTCTGGCAGAATCTTTTCCTGCATAACTGGGGTACGATGTTCGATCTTTCGCAGAATTCCTGGAACTATCTGTATGAAAAGGTAGGCCATTGCAATCAGGCGCTGGCCAAGTTGGAGGAATTACAGGCTGAACAACCTGAAGCGGATTATCTCCCGGCCTATATAGCCGAAGCTCGTTCGATGCGTGCTTTGTATTATTTTTATCTGATGGATTTGTTCGGCCGTGTGCCTTTGGTCACTTCTACCGAAACACAGATGAGCGAGGTGGAGCAACCGGAACGGAGTGAAGTTTTCAATTTCATCGTGAAAGAGCTGCAGGAATCGCTGCCTTTACTCTCCAACCAGAAGAGTAACCAACAAGGCACTTATTACGGTCGCTTCACGCAGGGACCCGCCTATTTCCTGCTGGCGAAACTTGCTCTCAACGCCGATGTTTATACGGATGACAATTGGAACGATGGCATCACGAACCGTCCCAACGCTCGTTCCATTATGTTTGATGTCGATGGCCAGCAGGTGAATGCTTATGAAGCTGTCATCAAATACGTCGATAAGCTGACAGAGCTTGGCTATATGTTGGAATCGGATTTTTCAGCTAATTTCTCGTTGACAAACGATAATTCAAACGAGAATATTTTCACGATACCTATGGATCCGAGCGATTATCCCAATAACTGGACGTATAACTATGTGCGCACCCGGCATTACACGCATGGCGCAGCGTACGGCTTGAACGGCTGGAATGGATCATGCGCCACGACGGAAGCCATGAAAGTTTTCGGCTATGGCACAGACAACCCCGACCCGCGTTTGGAACTTACCTATTTCGACGGTGCCGTTTACGGTCCGGACGGGGAACAACTGATTCTGGAATATGGCGGACAGAAGTTGCCTTTCGAATATGCTCCGATGCAAGCTAAGGTTTACATGCAAGCCAGCGATGGTGTTTATGTGCAAACTGCCGGCGCGCGTCAGAAAAAGTATGAAATGGATGAAAATCCTGGCTCCAACAACGGTGAATTGCCTCGTAACGACATGGTTCTGTTCCGCTACGCCGATGCCGTGCTTATGAAGGGTGAGGCAAAGCTCCGTCTCGGACAGAATGCCGATGAGGAAGTGAACATGATCCGCAGTCGCGTCGGTGCGCCGTTGAAACAGAATGTCACACTCGACGATATGCTGGATGAGCGTTTGCTCGAACTGGCATGGGAAGGTTGGCGCCGCAACGACCAGATTCGTTTCGGTACTTTCACCCAGCCCAACGACGATCGGTATGTAGGCATCAAGCATTCGGCAAGTTCTTTGGACTATAAGGTAGATAACACCGGATATACTACCGTGTTCGCCATTCACAACGATGTGTTGCTGCTGAATCCGAACATGACGCAAAACCCGGGATATTGATATCATTCTCAACAAATATATTTTCAGGAGAAAATAATGGTGATTTGTTTGTGTTCTCCCTATAAACTAAGATTTAGAGTATATTTTTAGATTGTATTTTTAGTGCTAACCTGTATTAGGTATCATTTAAGTTGATAATAAAGTTGAATGTGTATTTCTTGGGAAAGAAGTACACATTTTTTTTGTCTGCTACCGTTCGACATGGATATAATGCGTACCTTTGACAAAAAAAATATGGACAGAGAGTTTAAATCCAAAGTTGGATGGTGGTATCATCTGGTGTTGCTGATAATGGCTATCGTTACCATCAAGTTGTTTGTAAGCGGCGGGCATGTAGCCGCCATGGTGATTATGCTGCTTTGCACGATGGTGTTTATACACATGTTGCTGAACACCTGGTATCGCATCACGGCGGATGGATATCTGGTGGCACATTGCAGTTTCTTTCCCGAGAAGCGTATAGCCATCGCGGAAATAACCGGTGTCGGCCTGTCGAGCATTCCGGTCTGGAGCTATGCGCTTTCGTTCGACCGCCTGATTATTATGAAAGGCGAGCAACAATGGCTGATGATCTCGCCGAGGAATAAACAGGAGTTTGTGAATTTGTTGCGTAAAATCAATCCGAATATAAAAATAATTAAATCTAATTGGACATGAAATACGATGTTGCTATTCTTGGCGGAGGACCTGCCGGTTACTCGGCTGCAGAGCGTGCCGCAAAAGGGGGATTATCTACAATCCTGTTTGAGAAGAATGAACTGGGCGGGGTATGTCTGAACGAAGGCTGTATTCCTACTAAAACGCTGCTATACTCCGCAAAAATTTATGATACGATCCGTGGTGCGTCAAAATATGCGGTAACTTCATCCGATCCTTCCTTTGATTTGCCGAAAATGATTGCCCGCAAAAATAAAGTGGTACGTAAATTGGTTGCCGGAATACGCTTGCGCGAGAAAGAAGCCGGTGTCGAAGTGGTCATGGGCCAGGCAACCATCGTTGGAAGGAATTCCGACGGGACGATAACCCTCTCTTGCGGCGATGCGACCTATGATGCCGCCAACTTATTAATATGTACGGGTTCGGAGGCTATTATCCCGCCCGTAACAGGCTTGTCCGCGGATTCATGCTGGACCAGCCGCGAAGCATTAAAGTGTCGCGAGCTCCCGGCTTCCCTTGTAATCATCGGCGGAGGTGTCATCGGCATGGAGTTTGCTTCCTTTTTCAACAGTTTAGGCACAGATGTGCACGTAGTGGAGATGACGGACAAAATTTTAGGCCCGATGGACCGCGAACTTTCCAATATGCTTCAGGCAGAATATGCCAAACGTGGTGTAAAGTTCTATCTTGGAACAAAAGTTATTGCCGTAAACGGGACGGAAGTGACTATCGAAAAAGAGGGCGAAACCTCCGTGTTGCAGGGCGAGAAAGTATTGGTCAGTGTCGGACGCCGTCCGGTAACGAGCGGGTTTGGATTGGAAACGCTTGCTCTCGAACCGTATCGTAGCGGTGTGAAAGTCAATGAATACATGCAGACTTCGCTCCCGAATGTCTATGCCTGCGGCGATATTACGGCTTTCTCGATGCTGGCGCATACTGCCGTGAGCGAGGCAGAGGTCGCTATCGACCATATCTTGGGTAAATCGCGCAAGATGAGCTATCGCGCCATTCCGGGCGTTGTCTATACGAATCCGGAATTTGCATCTGTCGGGAAAACGGAAGATGAAATGACCGCATCAGGCGCTGCTTTCCATGTGAAGAAAATTCCCCTTTCGTATTCGGGTCGTTTCGTGGCCGAGAATGAAATGGGAAACGGCGTTTGCAAACTGGTAATAAACGAGGAAGGTGAAATCGTCGGAGCGCATATTCTGGGTAATCCCGCTTCCGAACTGATTGTAATTGCCGGCATGGCTATCGAAGAACGTTGGAGTGTAGAAAAACTGTCTCAATTTGTTTTCCCGCATCCGACGGTAGGAGAAGTCTTGAAAGAAGGCTAATCTCCATCTGAAAATAATTTACGGGTTATGAATAACAGTCCGATTCATAACCCGTTTTCTTTGTTACCGATGTTTTACAGGGTGATTTCCACCACGGTATCAATATCCTTCGGCGTTTGTTCCAAAATCAGGAACGCGCCGTCTTTGTCCTGCTTGAAACGCACCTTCGATTGATCCTTGAACAGAACAGCCTTTTTGATTTTCTGTTCGCCAAGCGGCAGGTAGAGTCCTTTATCCTGCGAATTCAGGATATGCACATAAAGGGTATTTCCTTTCTGCGTGGTAACTCCCCATTCGCGCGGCGTAATGATTCCGCCACGAGTGCCATAAATCGTTTCGCCATAGATTTTCATCCAATCCCCGACTTCTTTCAGCCGTTGCACCGCCGTAGC
>CALVFH010000021.1 GCA_944326775.1 uncultured Parabacteroides sp. | reverse complement strand
GCTTTGTCCTTTGTTATTTTATGAATATTCGTAATCAATAAAAGAAACGATATGAAAGTAGGTTTATTTATTCCTTGCTATATCAATGCGGTGTATCCCGAGGTCGGTGTGGCATCTTATAAACTCTTGAAACATCTGGGAGTGGATGTGGATTATCCGCTCGACCAGACTTGTTGCGGACAGCCGATGGCCAATGCCGGTTTCGAAGGCGAGGCTACTGAAATGGCGCTCCGGATGGAGGATTTGTTCCAAAAATATGATTATGTGGTAGGGCCTTCTGCCAGTTGTGTTGCGTTCGTCAAGGAGAATCATCCGCATATTTTGGAGAAAGTGGGCCATGTTTGTCAGAATAGCAATAAGATTTATGATATTTGCGAGTTCCTGCATGATGTGGTGAAACCCGTTTCGCTTCCGTCTGTCTTTCCTCATAAGGTTAGCATCCACAACAGTTGCCACGGTGTTCGCGAACTGCATCTCTCGTCTCCGAGCGAAATGAATATTCCGTATTATTCCAAATTGCGCGACCTGTTGGCAATGGTTAAAGGCATTGAAGTTTTTGAGCCGAAGCGGGTAGATGAATGTTGCGGTTTCGGCGGGATGTTTTCTATCGAGGAGCCGGAGGTTTCAGCTTGCATGGGACGCGACAAGGTGATGGACCACATGAGTACCGGAGCCGAATATATCACCGGAGCCGACAGTTCGTGCCTGATGCACATGCAAGGGGTTATCCGCAGGGAAAATCTTCCTATTCAAGTCATTCATATTGTTCAAATATTAGCGGCAGGATTATGAGTACGAAACATGCAGGAAATGCGGCTCGCTTTATTGCAAACCGCGATGAAGAAAAATGGCACGACCAGACGCTTTGGTTGGTTCGCCAGAAAAGAGATAAGATGAGTCATTCGTTGCCCGAATGGGAGCGGCTTCGCGATTTGGCTTGTGCCATCAAGCTCTATTCAAACAGTCATCTGGATACGTTGTTGGAGGAGTTTGAACGCAATGCGATTGCCAACGGAGCCGTGGTGCATTGGGCAAAAGACGCTGAAGAGCACAACCGTATTGTCTTGGAGTTGTTGCGCCGGCATTCGGCCAAGAACTTAATCAAGAGCAAATCGATGCTCACCGAGGAATGCGAGATGAATGCTTATCTGATGGAGCAGGGCATTGATGTGATTGAAAGCGATCTGGGTGAGCGCATCCTCCAGCTGATGAATTTGAAACCAAGCCATATCGTGATGCCTGCCATCCATATCAAGCGCGAAGCTGTGGGTAAGATGATGGAGGAGAAGATGGGAACGGAGCCGGGCAATTCCGATCCGACCTACCTGACGCATGCTGCCCGCAAGAATCTGCGCGAAAAATTCCTGCATGCCGATGTGGCCATGACCGGAGCTAATTTTGCCGTGGCCTCGACGGGCGAGATTGTCGTTTGTACGAACGAGGGGAATGCCGATATGTGTACGTCGTTCCCGAAATTGCATATTGCCACGTTCGGAATGGAGAAAATCGTGCCTAACCGCGAGTCTTTAGGCGTGTTTACCCGTTTGCTGGCACGTTCGGGAACCGGTCAGCCGGCTACTTCCTATACTTCGCATTATCGGCGTCCGGAACCCGGCTCGGAATTTCATATTATTATTGTCGATAATGGGCGCAGCGATATTTTGGCGGATTCGGAGCATGTCCGTACGCTGAATTGCATCCGTTGTGGCGAGTGCATGAACACATGTCCGGTTTATCGACGCAGCGGCGGGTATTCCTATACCTATTTCATTCCTGGTCCGATAGGGATTAACCTCGGGATGCTGCACGACCCGGAGCGTTATGCGGATAATGTTTCGGCTTGTTCGCTTTGCCTTTCCTGTTCCAATGTATGTCCGGTTAAAGTCGATTTGGGCGAACAGATTTACCGTTGGCGCCAGCGTCTGGATGCTTATGGAAAAGCCAATCCGGAAAAGAAACTGATTTCCGCAGGTATGAAAGTCCTGATGGACCGTCCGTTCTTGTTTAATACGGCACTGAAATTTGCCCCGATAGTCAATCATGCGCCGCGCTTCCTGATCTACAATCGCCTGAATGCTTGGGGACAGGAACGGGAACTGCCTCAGTTTGCCAAAAAATCGTTTAATGAAATGTGGAAGCAGGGTGAAGTGAAATGAACTTCCCGGAATTTCAAGTAAGATAACATATATATATAATGTATAGAGATGAGTACAAAAGACGAAATATTATCACGCATCCGCAAAAATACAGGGCGTCGTTATGAAATGCCTGACTTGTCGCTGGAGGCCATCACGTATGAAGACAAAGTCGCTTCCTTTTCTGAAATCCTGAAAGCGATGGGTGGGGAAGCCGTTGTGTTGGAGAAAGGGGAAGATGTTAACGAAGTGATTCGCCATGCTTTTCCGAAAGCCAAACGGATAGGTTCGACTTTGCCGGAGATTACGTGCGCCACTTTTAATCCGGATGATGTCGATGATCCGCGAGAATTGAACGGAACCGATTTGTCCGTTGTCCGGGGAAGTTTTGGCGTGGTGGAAAACGGTGCGGTGTGGCTTCCTCGGGAAACGCGTTATAAAGCCGTTTATTTCATATCCGACGCTTTAGTCATCCTTTTGGACCGCAATCAGTTGGTCAACAATATGAATGAAGCCTACCAGCAGTTGGCCTGCATGGAATATGATTATGGCGTATTTATGTCCGGTCCTTCGAAAACGGCGGATATCGAACAGGCGTTAGTTTTCGGGGCACACGGACCGATGCGGGTTGTGGTCATTTTAATGTGATAAAGGATGTTTGCAGAGTTAATCAAGAAAGAGAAGAAGGCGGCAGTCATTGGTTTGGGATATGTAGGACTCCCCTTGGCGGTGGAGTTGGGGCGGAAATTATCGGTTATCGGCTTCGACATCAATGAACAGAGGCTGGAGCAGTTGCGCCAGGGCAACGACCCGAACAAGGAACTCCCGGTTTCCGCCTTGGCCGAGACGTCGATAGAATATACCTCGTCGGTAGCCAAGCTGGCGGAAGCGTCGTTCTTTATCATTGCCGTGCCGACTCCTATCGATACGCATAACGAACCGGATTTGCAGCCGCTCCTTTCCGCTACCCGGACCGTGGCCGGTGTCCTGAAGCCGGGCGATTGTGTGGTCTATGAATCTACGGTTTATCCGGGTTGTACCGAAGAGGATTGCGTGCCTCTGCTGGAGCAGATCTCCGGCTTGAAGGCTGGCCGCGATTTCAAATATGGCTATTCACCCGAGCGGATCAATCCGGGCGACAAGGAGCATACGCTCCGCAATACGGTCAAGATTGTGTCGGGTTGCGATGCGGATGCTTGCGAATGCATCCGCCGGGTTTATTCGCTCGTTGTGGAGGCGGGGCTGCACGTAGCTCCGTCGGTGCGGGTGGCCGAAGCGGCCAAGATTATCGAAAACACCCAGCGCGACGTGAATATCGCTTTGATGAACGAACTTTCCATCATTTTCGACCGCATGGGCATCAATACCTACGATGTGCTGGATGCCGCCGGGACGAAATGGAACTTCCTTCACTTCTCTCCTGGCCTGGTCGGCGGGCATTGCATCGGCGTCGATCCGTATTACCTGGTCTATAAGGCCAAGGAATTGCAATATCATCCGAAGATGATTAACTCGGGGCGCTTCGTGAACGATTCGATGGGCCGTTATATCGCTAAGAAAATTGTAAAAAAAATCTTGGCTCAAGGAAAGAATATTTTAGGGGCCCGGGTGCTGATTTTAGGTGTGACGTTCAAGGAAAATGTATGCGATATCCGCAATACGAAGGTTGTCGATATGGTCAGCGAGTTTCAGGATTTCGGAGCCCGGGTGGATGTGATGGATGCCTGCGCCTCGTCTGAAGATGTGCAGAAAGCCTATGGTTTTCCGCTTGTTGAGCATCCCGAAGGTCCGTATGATGCCATCGTGGTGGCAGTGGCGCATACTCCTTACCTCAGTCTGACAGAAGATGATTTCCTGTCCCTTTCGGGCGATAAGCCGATATTGGGCGATTTGAAAGGTATTTACCGCGGGCGCATCCACCGGATGATTTACTGGAGCCTTTAAAAGGGAAAGCGTTTTTTTAAAAATATGTTGTATAATATCTTTTTTTATTTGCTCAGGCGAAGAGAAAAACGCATCTTTGTGGTCAGATAACCTAAACAATCTTTTTGCCTTGAGGCTAATACCTATTAAAAACCGGGGAGCGGCTCTTTGTGAAAAGATTCGCTCCCTTTGTTTTAGTCAGCCAGTTCCTGCAGCAGCTGCATTCTTTCCAAAGAAAAAGTCATATCGTTTTGTTGGACATACCCGATGAGTTCCCGTGCTTTCCTGCGGAGCGGGGCGGGGTTTTCGCTGCGGTAGCTTTCCTCAATCAGTGTTTTGGCAGCCAGTTCCGTCCGTTCGAGTCCGCATCCGTCGTCGAGGTTCAGGTATTCCCGGATTTCCTCCGGGCTGTGGGCGAGCAGATAAGCGGTATCTGTTTTCAGCGACCGGTAGATTGTAGAAAGCAAATCTTCGGACTGGGCGGGATTCTTGTCGTTGCCGTTGTTCCCGTCGTTTCCGTCATTCCGATTGAGAACCAGCTGCACAATCATCTTGCTGATTTCCTCAATCTGCACCATAATGAAATCTCTTTTCAACATTGTCTTTTTGCGTGTTATTTATTTCTTTTCAACAGTAATACTTGTGATTCGGATATCTTTGCGCGGCCGGTCGTAGGCATCCTTGGGCTGTCCGGCAATCAGGTCGAGGACATCGAAGCCGTCCACCAGTTCGCCATAAACGGTGTAGTATCCGTCCAGATGGTGGCAGCCGCCGACCGTCGTATAAGCCTCGCGCTGTTCGGGCGTAAAAATCAGATGCTTCGGGTAGGCAAGGATAACGGAATCGATTTTCGCGGTGATTGCGGCGGCGCGGCGGTTGAACTCCCGCGGGTTCTCCTTTCTCAGCTTCTCCAGTTCCGGCTTCACGGGATAGTAGAACTCCTGCAGCGCCTTTTTCCGTGCCGGATAATTCTGCACTTTCTCCAAGGTGTCGAGTTCGCCTCCGCGGTAAACTTTCCCCTGCACGATGAAGAACTGCGACATATCCGATTTTTTCTCCGGATTGGTTTCGTCCGGCTGGCGGGGAGCTGCCAAGGCTCCGCGTTTATGGAAATGCTGGGGTTTTATTTCGGGGAGGATTTCCGAGTTCCGGTCGCCAAAGCCGCAACGCGCACCGGGAGGTGCCGTGCGTGAATCCGGCGCACCACCTTGAATCATGAAATCTTTGATAACCCTCGTGAAGAGGGTGCCGTTGTATTCCCCTTTCTGGGCGCGGGCGATGAAGGTGCGCACATGGTTGGGAACATCGTCGTACAGCCGGGCTTTCATCGTCCCCACATTGGTCCGGATAATGACGAACGTGGTGTCTTCTTGTGCTTCGATGCCGCCGAGGGCCAGCAAAAGGGCAAAGGCGGCTAAGAATATTTTTTTCATAAATCGTTTGTTTTTGTTTCTATTTTTGCAAAAGTAAAATGTTTCTTTTATTTCCGCAAAAAATGGGTGGGGAAAGCCAAACCGCAAGTGCGGATTGGAAGATTCCGGTCGGGAAGTGGCAAACCGCAAATGCGGATTGGAAGATTCCGGTCGGGAAGTGCCAAACCGCAAGTGCGGTTTTGAAGATTTCGACCAAGAAATGTCAAACGGAGGGTTCCGTTTTGAAGATTCCGACCGGGAAATGCCAAACGGAGGGTTCCGTTTTGAAGATTCCGGCCGGGAAATGCCAAACGGAGGGTTCCGTTTTGAAGATTCCGACCGGAAAGTACCAAACGGAGGGTTCCGTTTGGCTTTTCTAAAAAACTCCTTATATTTGCCGCCTGAAAAATCTTTAAAATAGAAGAAAATAGCATGAGATATACATGGGCGGGTATTTGCAGCCTCTTGTTGCTGTGCGGGAATACCCAGGTTCGGTCGATCAATCCGGTGTTCGAGAGCAATCCGATGTTGCCGGAAGGGAAAAAGGGCACGCTGAGTTTCGGCGTTTCCTGTCTGGGTTTTTTCAAAGACAATGAATATTCCGGGGGAATCATGAAAGGATATACCCTGCCGGGCTTCCGGATGCAGCCGAAATTCGTTTATTATCCGCTGGAAAATATCAAGCTGGAGGCGGGGGCGCATTTGGCCCGCTACTGGGGCGCGAGCAAATATCCCTGTTATGCCTATTCCGACATTGCCGAGTGGCAGGCCGACCAGTACCAGCATGGTTTTCACGCCCTGCCCTGGTTTCGTGCCCAGATGGCGCTGGGGGAACATTGGGACATCGTTTTGGGGAATATCTACGGCGCGGCCAATCACCATCTGATTGAACCGCTCTATAATCCGGAGCTGAACGCAACCGCCGACCCGGAGGCGGGGGTGCAGGTGCTTTTCCATTCCCGGAAATTCGACCTGGATATTTGGGGAAGCTGGGACAGCTTCATCTTCCAGAACGACACGCACCAGGAAGCGTTCACCTTCGGCGTTTCCGGGCGGGCGAAATGGAACGACCCTTCCTCGCGCGTACATACTTATTCTACGCTCCAGATTCTCGCCCAGCACCGCGGCGGGGAGATTGACACGATTACGACCCGGTCGGTGCAGACGCTGATGAACGGCGCGGTCGGGACGGGCGTCGTCTATAACGCCCGGTGCCGCTACCTGAAAGCCGTCGGGGCCGAGGTCGATTTGGCGGGATACTACCAGCAGGCCGGAGATTTGCTGCCCTACGACAGTGGCTACGGCGTCTATGCCCGTGCGTGGGCGGATGTCTGCGATTTCCGCCTAAAGGCTGCCTTTTGGCATTCCGAGAAATTCGTCCCCCTCTTCGGCAGCCCGTTTTTCGGAGCCGTCTCTTCGGCCAGCGAAGGCGTGTTCTATCCGAAACAACAGATGCTGCAATGGGGCGCGGAATATGAGCGGAACTTCGGCGAACACTACGCGATTGGCATAGAGGCCGAAGTTTATCACCACATCGGGCTGGGAACGAGTTTCTCGGCGGGGATTTACATGAAACTGAATCCCGAATTTATCCTCAAGAAATTTTAACCCCCTATTCCAGTTCGACGACAGTGATGCCGGCGCCACCCAACTGCACGTGCTCGTCGTGGAAGTTGCGCACGCCGGGGACGGTGGCCAGGTATTGCCGGATTAGCTGGCGGAGGATGCCCGTGCCCGTCCCGTGGAGGATGCGCACTCGCGTCGCCCCCACCTGGATGGCGTCGTCGATGAAGTAGGTTACCGCCTGGAGCGCCTCGTCGCCCCGCATTCCGCGGACGTCGATTTCCTGTTTGAAAGAGAGGCGTTTCTCGTGCATCTCGTCGGCGGTCTGCTCGCTGAGGAAGGTCGCCTTCTGCTTCTCGCGCTTCAACTGGTTCTGGCTGACCTTTTCGAGGCGGTTCAGTTTGACGATACTTTTAATCATGCCGAAAGCGACGGTCGCCGAGTTTCCGGAGATTTCCAGGATTTCGCCGGCGGAGTTCTGGCCCTTCAGGCGGACGGCGTCGCCCGGTTTCAGTGCGTCGTCGGGGAGTGGCTTGGGCTTCGGGGCGGACTGGCGTTGCTTCTTGCGCTCCTGCCGTTCCTTGAGTTTCTGCATTTTGCGGGCGATGCTGTCTTCGCTGTCTTCGGTTTGGGCGGCGACGGAGGCTTTGAATTCCTCCAGGGATTTGCGGGCGGCTTTCGTCTGCTCCTTGTCGGCCTGAGTCTCGCGGATTTCGCGGATGGTGTTCTCGATGCGGGCATTGGATTCCTGAAGGACCCGCTCGGCCTCTTCCTTGGCATTGCGGAGAATCTCCTTGCGCTGGGCGTTGATGTCCGAAAGGTCTTTTTCGTACCGGGCGATGACTTCTTCCAGTTTCTTTTCCCGTTGGCGGATATTCTGGCGCTTGGTCTCCCAGTACCGCTTGTCGCGCACGATGTCCTGCAGGTATTTATCCATATTGATATAATTCTCGCCCACTTTGGCGCTGGCGTCGGCAATCACGTCTTCCGGCAAACCGATTTTGCGGGCAATCTCGATGGCGAAGGAGCTGCCGGGATTCCCGACCGAGAGGCGGAACAGCGGGCGCATCAGATGGCGGTCGTAGAGCATGGCTCCGTTGACGATGCCGGGCGTGTCTTCGGCAAAATGCTTCAGGTTCTGATAGTGGGTGGTGATGACACCGAACGCCCCGCTCTGGTTGAAACGTGCGAGGAGGGCTTCGGCGATGGCGCCGCCGATTTGCGGTTCCGTCCCGCTTCCGAATTCGTCGATGAGCAGGAGGGTCGTCGGCGAGCAGTTGCGGACGAAGTATTTCATGTGCGTCAGGTGCGAGGAATACGTGCTGAGGTCGTTTTCGATGCTTTGTTCGTCGCCGATGTCGATAAAGATATTCTCGAAGATTCCCATGTGCGAATTTTCCCTCAGGGAAGGCAATACTCCGCATTGCATCATGTATTGCAGCAGTCCTACGGTTTTGAGGCAGACGGATTTGCCGCCGGCGTTGGGTCCGGAGATGAGCAGGATGCGCTGCTCCTCGTTCAACTCGATGTCGAGCGGAACCGTCTCCTTGCCTTGTTTCTGCAAGGAAAGGTAGAGCAACGGATGGATGGCCTGCACCCAGTCGAGCATCTGCCGGTCTTCGATGACGGGCATCACGCCATTAATCTGCCGGGAGAATAACGCCTTGGCACGGATGAAATCAATCTCGGCCAGAAACTCGTAGGAGTGGAGGATGTCTTCGATGGAGGGGCGGATTTCTGCCGTGAAGTCGGTCAGGATGCGGATGATTTCGCGCCGTTCTTCGGCTTCGAGTTCCCGGATGCGATTGTTGGCTTCCACCACAACTTCAGGCTCGATGAAGACCGTTTTTCCCGAGGCCGATTCGTCGTGGACGATACCTTTGATGCGCCGTTTGAAGGCCGGGGCGACCGGAATCATCAGACGCCCGTCGCGCATGGTGGGTGCGACGTCTTTATCAACAACCCCGTCGGCTTGCGCGGCCCGGAGGATGGATTGCAGGCTGCGCGAGATGCCGCTCATGGTCACGGTCATTTCCCGTCGGAGCTGGAACAGGCGGTCAGAGGCATTGTCTTTTATTTTCCCAAATTTGTCCAGCAAGGAATCGATGCGGGTGATGATTTTCGGGAAGGTCATCGTCTCGCCAATCAGCTCGGTCAGGGCCGGGTATTTTATTTCTTCCGTATCCTGGGGTTTCAGGAAACGGATGATGTCGGCGATGGTTTGCAGCGAGCGTTTCAGGTCGAAAATCTCTTTCTCGTCGAGCCAGGTCCCTTCCGGACGGATGCGGCGGAGTGAATAACGCACATCGAAGAAGTTGCTCACGGGAAATTCCTCTTCGCTTTGCAGGACCCGGACAAACTCGGCCGTCTGGAGCAGCCGGGTCTGGATGGTCTGATAATCGTGGGCGAAAGTCATTTTCTCGACCCGCTCTTTCCCGAGCGGACTGAGGCATTCCGAAGTAATAAAAAGACGGACTTTGTTGAAGCCCGTCTTTTCTTCAAAATTTTGGGGATATGTCATAAATACTTATACTATACTTATTTGATTTCAATTGTTGTTTCTTTTCGGATGGTCGGGCGTATGATTATTTCATTGCGCTCTTTATTCCGGAGGATGGAAAGGGTGCAAGAGTTGTTGCCCGTCGGATTGACGTAAGGAGTGAAGCTGAATAAATAGGCGAAAGCCGTAAGATTATGTTTGTCTTGGAAAGCATCTGCTATGCTGGGATACTGGAAGCTGTCCCAAAACATACAACGCGGGAAACCGTTGGCATCGGTGAAAATGGTTTTAACATCCCGATAGCGCATGGTGTTCGTTATGAATTGTTTGTAGGCGGCAGAGAATTCATCGATACGATAAGCCATTGACTGTCCGTCAATATACTCGATTATATCGCCTGCCCGGACTCCGGCTTCAGCTGCCGGTGAATTGGCATCAATGTTGGCAATTTCGTTTATTTGGTCGATGTTATAATTGATGCCGGTGTAGTTGTAACTCTTTTGGGTAACAGTAAACGGAACATTGCGTGTATATTTAACGTAAGGGAACTGGAGGCACATCAATGGGGTGTGGATCCGAGCATAATCTTCTAACCGGTAAGGCTCACGGAGCAATTCGTTCGCTTCACATTCCCAAAGGATACGACCCGGTTCGATGCGCTGGTCTATCAGACGGAATCCATATTGAAGCAGGTAGGCCGCTTCCGATTCGGAGGCCGACGGATTCAGGAATGGAAGTTCTACCATCGTGTTCCGCAAAAGGTTGAAGCGATAGGTTTTCTCTTGTTTGATTACCACGCTGTTGCTTCCCATATAATTGGTGTTTCGGTCGAAATAATAAAACGTCTGGACCAGCATGTCGGGATGGGTTTCATTTAACTCCAAGCCCTTCTGGACCAATTCTTCTTCGATGACGTGGTTGATAACCGTTTCCAGTTTCTCATTGTTTGCATCCACTGGAGCAAATGCGAAGGTTTTGAAATTCGCAAAATTGACGGTGTCGTTGACGGTCCGGATTTTAAACGGACAGACGAACCGCCGTTCGCTGGTTGTTTCGAGGCTATACATGCAGAAAGCCATGGCCAGTTGGTCTTCCGAAATGGCATTCGCCGGTTTGCATTCTTTCCTGACGATTACCTGGCGGGCTTTGTTTCTGAAATTGGTCAGGGTTAGTTTGATGTCTCTTTTCCCTACAGGATTGAGTAGGATTTCAATATCCGACGGGGAAAGTTCACTGGTTTTTACCCCTTCAATATGTGTGATGATGTCACCTTGCCTGATGCCCGCCCGTTCAGCAGAGGAATAGGGGGTGATGCTTGTAACCACCGGCATTTTAGTTCCCCAGTTTTTACTTTTGCTTATATCGTAGGTAAGTCCCAGCCGGCAGACGGTATTCTTTTTGTTTTGAGCAGATAAAGAAAATATGGCCAGAACAAAGAAAAAGACAAAGAATAATCGATTCATTTTCGTTCTATTAGATATGACATAATTTTACGATTGTGCAAAGATAAGTAATTTCATAGAAAAGTTTTTCAATTCGGGCTTTATTCGTATTTTTGTTGGGCAAATAACGGCTTTCTCAAAGCCTTGTTCTCAATGATTGAATTAATTATCTTAAAAATAGAAATATGAAATTTGATGTATCCAGTACGGCTTTGCTTTCGCGCCTTCAATCGATAAGCAAAGTTATAGTCAATAAAAACTCTCTACCTATTTTAGATAGCTTTTTATTTGATTTAGAAGGAAATTTGCTTACGATAACCGCTTCAGACGCCGAGACGCGGATGGTAACGTCTATTGAAGTAATGAATGCCGAAGGATCTGGACTTTTTGCCGTTTCAGCTAAAATATTGCTTGATCCTTTGAAAGAATTGCCAGAGCAACCGCTGACATTTGATATCAACGATGATAATTTGGAAATTTTTATCCATTTCCAGAATGGTAAATACAATTTTATCGGACAGAAAGGAGATACTTATCCTCAGCAGAAGCCGTTGAGCGAGAATGCAATCAGTCTGACAATGGAATCTTCTCAATTGCTGAATGGTATCAGCCGTTCTCTTTTTGCTACTGCTGAAGATGAGTTGCGACCGGTTATGAACGGTATTTATTTTGATATCTTGCCGGATTCCTTGACGTTCGTTGCCTCAGATGGTCACAAACTGGTCCGCTTCCGGAATCTTTCTATTAAATCTCCGGAACGGGCGTCATTCATTTTGCCGAAAAAGCCAGCGAACTTGCTGAAGAATATTTTGGCAAAAGAAGACGATATGGTGCTCGTCAAATTCGACGATAATAATGTTTATGTTTCTTGCAATAATTTCGAGATGGTATGCCGATTGATAGAAGGACGCTATCCGAATTATAATAGTGTGATACCGAAAGATAATCCGTATAAAGTAACTATTGATCGGATTTCGTTCCTTAATGCCTTGAAGCGCGTTTCCATTTTCTCCAGTCCTGCCAGCAGCCTTATAAAGTTGAATTTAAGCGAAGGAAGAATGCTTATTTCAGCTCAAGATATAGATTTTTCTTATGCTGCTGAAGAAATGGTAGCCTGTCAATATGAAGGCTCGGAATTGAATATTGGTTTTAAGGCAACTTATTTGATTGAGATCTTGGGCAATATCAGTTCTGATGAGGTTGTATTTGAATTGGCAGATCCGTCTAGGGCCGGTGTATTGGTTCCTTTGGAAAACGAAGAAAATGAAGATCTTTTGATGTTGCTCATGCCAATGATGTTGAATGATTAACCGCAGGTAAATATGCAATTGAATTTGAAGAATCCGTTGGTGTTTTTTGATTTGGAAACTACGGGAATTGATATTGTTAAAGATCGTATCGTAGAAATATCATTTATCAAAGTCTATCCGAACGGTAAGGAAGAAACGAAGAGTAGGCGTATCAATCCAGAAATGCCTATACCTCCAGCCTCTACGGCAATCCATGGGATAACGGACGAGGACGTGAAAGATTGTCCTACTTTCCGGGAAATTGCCAAGAGTTTAGCTTCACAAATAGAGGGGTGTGATTTAGCAGGATATAATTCTAATCGTTTTGATATTCCTATGTTGGCCGAAGAGTTTTTGCGTGCTGGAGTGGATATAGATTTGACCAAACGGAAATTTATCGACGTGCAGACTATCTTTCATAAAATGGAGCAACGGACTCTTTCTGCTGCTTACAAGTTTTATTGTAATAAGTCTTTAGAGAATGCTCATTCGGCTACAGCGGATACGATGGCTACTTATGAGGTCTTGAAAGCTCAACTGGATAAATATCCCCAATTGGAGAATGATGTGAATTTTCTTTCCAAGTTCTCTTCATTTAATAAAAATGTGGATTTTGCCGGTAGGATGATTTATAACGACAATGGGGAGGAAATCTTTAATTTCGGGAAATACAGAGGCCAATTGGTTACTGAAGTATTAGCGAAAGATTCTAATTATTATGATTGGATGATGAAAGGTGATTTTCCATTGAATACCAAACAGAAACTTACTCAGATTAAGTTTAAAATGGCTGGATTTAATTCGAAATAAAGTACTCGTTTAAAAAGTTGGAACTTTTTATGTTGAAAGGGAAACATATCATACTGGGAATTACGGGAAGTATTGCAGCTTATAAAGCAGCTTATATTATTCGGGGGTTAGTGAAAAAAGGAGCAGAAGTTCAGGTCGTTATTACTCCATCAGGAAAAGAATTCATTACGCCAATTACTCTTTCGGCTTTAAGTAGTAATCCGGTTATAAGTGATTTCTTTTCGAATCGTGATGGGACGTGGCATAGCCATGTTGATTTAGGTTTGTGGGCCGATGCGATGCTGGTAGCTCCAGCTACGGCATCGACTATTGGAAAGATGGCCAACGGAATTGCCGATAATATGTTAGTTACTACTTATTTGTCATGCAAGGCCCCGGTGTTTGTAGCTCCAGCTATGGATTTAGATATGTTTGCCCATCCTACTACTCAGCAGAATTTGGAGCGTCTCCGTTCGTTCGGAAATCAGATTATTGAACCTGCTACGGGCGAATTGGCCAGCCATTTGGTGGGTAAAGGACGGATGGAAGAGCCAGATAAGATTATTGCAGTACTTGAGGATTTCTTTGAACGGGGAACACTTCTGAAAGGTCGGAAAGTCTTGATAACAGCAGGTCCTACATACGAAAAGATAGATCCGGTCCGTTTTATAGGAAATTATTCATCAGGCAAGATGGGATTTGCTTTAGCAGAGGCTTGTGCTGTTTCTGGTGCTGAAGTTGCGTTGGTTACTGGTCCTGTTTCATTGCAGATACATCATCCGAATATCCGTCGTGTGGATGTGGAGTCGGCAGCAGAGATGCACCAGGCATGTCAGGAGATATTTCCGACCGTTGATGCGGCGATCTTGTGTGCAGCAGTTGCCGATTATCGTTTGGATAATCCAGCCAAGGAGAAGATTAAGCGGGAAAAAAGTGGGGATTTGTTACTTCATTTGATTCCAAATCCGGATATTGCAGCTTCTTTAGGGAAAGTAAAAAAGGATAATCAGGTGTTGGTAGGGTTCGCTTTGGAAACAAACGATGAATTTCAGCATGCCGCCGAAAAGATGGAGCGTAAGAATCTTGATTTTATTGTTCTTAATTCTTTGCGGGATACAGGAGCTGGTTTCCGTTGTAATACGAATAAGGTATCTATTTTGATGAAAAATGGGGAACGGACAGACTACCCTTTGAAGAGCAAACAAGAAGTGGCTGATGATATTGTAAAGCAATTGGGAAGCATATTAAATGCAAGAATATGAAACTGAAGAATCTATCTTGTTGTTTTATCTTGGCTCTTTTGCCTTGGATAGGGCAGGCTCAGGAACTGAATGCCCGGATTACGGTCAATAGCGATAAGATACAAGGTACTAACAAATCTGTATTTACCACTTTGCAGAATTCCTTGACCGAGTTTGTCAATAACCGAAAATGGACGGATGCAACCTTTGCTATTAATGAGCGTATCGATTGTTCGATGACTATTATAGTCAATGAACAGGAAGATAACAGCTTCTCGGGGGAAATTCAGGTTCAAGCCCGGCGTCCGGTATATAATTCAGCCTATACGACTACATTGTTGAATTATCGTGATACGGAATTCGATTTTGAATATGTGGAGTTCGAACAATTGGAATATAGTGAGAATACCTTGACAAGTAATTTGACGGCTACCGTAGTGTTCTACATTTATATTATACTTGGGCTGGATTTTGACAGCTTTTCTCCGTTGGGCGGGAAGGTCTATTATGATCAGGCGCAGCAAATTGTCAATATGGCACAGTCTCAAGGTTCGTGGAACGGTTGGAAGGCTTTTGATAGCAATAATAACCGGCATGCTTTGATTACAGCTCTGACGGATAATGCTTCGGAAATATTCCGGAATATGTGGTACACTTATCATCGTCGGGGGTTAGATGAGATGGCTGCTAATCCGGATCGTGGGCGTACGACTATTATTGAAACCCTACAGTCGTTGGAAGAAGTGCGCAAGATTCGTCCTACTTCATTGCTTTTGCAGATGTATGCCGACTCAAAACTCGACGAGGTGGTCAGTGTTTATTCCAAAGCGACAACTCAGGAGAAACAGGCCGGTTATCAATTACTTTCCAATATCTTTCCTACCCAAGGCCGACGTTTGGAATCTTTGAAAAATTAATAGCCATGTTGAAGTCCTTATATATACAGAACTTTGTCTTGATTGACAATTTGGATATACAATTCAATAAAGGATTTTCCGTGATTACGGGCGAAACCGGGGCAGGTAAATCAATTATTCTGGGAGCGTTGTCGTTGGTCTTAGGACAACGGGTAGATGGGAGAAGCATCAAAAAAGGTTCTGAAAAATGCGTGATTGAGGCAGAATTCAATATTCGTTCATATCGTTTGGAACCTTTTTTTCTGACTAACGATTTGGAGTACGATTCTGAGAGTTGTATTCTTCGGCGGGAATTATATGTTTCGGGTAAATCGCGTGCTTTCGTGAACGATTCGCCGGTTTCATTAGCTATATTGAGAGAACTGGGTACAAAGCTTATTGATATTCACTCCCAACACCAAAATCTTTTGTTAGGGGATAATCATTTTCAGTTGAAGGTGGTAGATGTAATGGCTGAAAATGAGATTCTCTTGATTCTTTACCGGAAAGAATATACGAAATATCAGACCCTGAAGAAAGAATTGGAAGATCTTCGCCAAAGGTTTGCCAAACAACAGGAGGAAGAAGATTATATCCGTTTTCAGTTGCAGCAACTTCAGGATGCCAGCTTGAGGAGCGGTGAACAAGAGGAATTGGAGCAGGAACAGGAAACCCTTTCACACGCCGAAGAAATCAAAAGTGTTTTATACAAGATATCTCAGTTGCTCGATGGTGAGGAAATTGGGGGTGTGCAGATGGTTCGGGAGGCTCATGTAGCAGCAGACTCTCTGGAGCAATATTTCCCCCAAATCAAGGAAATTTCTGAGCGCTTGCATTCAGCTTATATCGACTTGAACGACTTGGTTTCTGAGGTCGATAGTTTAAAAGAAGATGTGGAATATAATCCAGAACGGTTGGACTATGTTAACGAACGGTTAAATACTATCTATACTCTCCAGCAGAAACATCATGTAAAAACCATAGATGAACTCCTTCAACTTCAAGCAAGTTATGAGCAGCAACAGCATGAACTCAGTTCGTTTGAAGAACAGATAGAAGAATTGTCTCGAACATTAGAGGCCTCTTATCAGGAATTGTTGCAACAGGCTAGGGTATTGAGCCAACAGCGGAAAATTGCAGCAGTAGGTTTGGCTGATCAGCTGATAGAGAAGGTAAGGCCTTTGGGAATGCCGAATGTGCGTTTTCAAGTTTCCATTAAACCGAAATCCGAACCGGATATAGATGGGATGGATGATGTTTGTTTTCTCTTTTCTGCGAATAAAAGCGGGGAACTTCAACCCGTATCAGGAACGGCTTCTGGAGGTGAAATATCGCGTTTGATGTTGTGTATTAAGGCGATGATTGCCGGATTTACAGCTCTGCCTACGATTATCTTTGATGAAGTAGATACGGGTGTTTCGGGAGATATTGCCGATAAGATGGGGGATATCATGCACGACTTGGGTACGAAGATGCAAGTCCTTGCCATCACTCATTTGCCCCAGATTGCAGCAAAAGGGCAGGCGCATTATTTTGTCTATAAGGTAGATGAGGGAGAACGGACACTAACTCGCATTAAGCGTCTTACTGATGAGGAGCGCATCCGCGAAGTGGCACGTATGCTAAGCGGTGCCTCGTTGACCGAGGCTTCTTTGGCGAATGCTCGAGATTTGTTGAGACATAATGTTTAATGACTTTTATGCTTCTTTTGTTTTTTAGAAGAAAGTAGTTTTCCAAGAGGTAAAGATGATGTTTCTAAGGTGATGAAGAGGGTGCCTTTTGTGAATTGAAAGGGCATCCTTAGATATAATGTTTTATTCTTTTATTTCCATCTCCATGATATAATCATTCATGAAATAACCATTTCCAATATCATAGTCGCGGGTGTCTGTGATTTTCAATCCCATGTGTTGGTAAAAACCTACTGCCTGGTTGTAACGGTTCACATACAGTTCGATAGTGAATGGAGTCGGGTAGTGCTCTTTTAAGTAAGCTATACCTTGTTCAATGATAAAGCGACCGACCCCTTTTCCGTGAATTTCAGGTAAGGAGTAAATCTTTTGGAAATTAAAACGGTTGCCAGCTTT
Source organism: uncultured Parabacteroides sp. (assembly GCA_944326775.1). GTDB lineage: Bacteria > Bacteroidota > Bacteroidia > Bacteroidales > Tannerellaceae > Parabacteroides. The sequence continues at coordinate 12,498 of CALVFH010000021.1, read as the reverse complement.
AGGCTCTATGGAAAGGTAGCCAACCGGCTTACCTCCGGAGCGGATGATGAAAAATTGATGATGGAGTTCTTCCATTTGTTTCTTTAGGTTTTCGGAAGAATACATCATGTCGTACATGTAATCGATCTGTGCGGGAGTAAGAATGTTGCGGTAAGTAGGTTCCCACGTGTGGGAAGCAACGCTTTGGATTAATTCTATCCCTTCTAAATGAATGGGTTCAAAAGTGTACATTTTAGTATGAAGTTTTAATTTTATGTTTTATAACAGCAAATGTAAGAAATTGCCAAGAATTTGTGCGAACTTATTATTATTTTATATAAATTCGAAGCGTTATTCGAAGATTCTGCTAACCTTTGGGTAATCCTTAAATGAAAACAATTACTAAAAAGTTAAATATATGGATACTAAGATTCAGGAACTGACTGATAAGATCTACAAGGAAGGTGTAGAGAAAGGAAATGAAGAGGCCGCCCGTCTGATAGCCGAGGCGGAGAACAAGAAAGCCAAATTGATAGCCGATGCGGAAGCAGAGGCTGCGCAAGTTGTTGCAACAGCCGAAAAACAAGCTGCAGAATTAAAGAAAAACACTGAAGCTGAATTGAAATTGTTTGCGTCCCAATCGATAGAGGCATTGAAGAGTGAAGTTGCGAATATGATAACGGGTGAGATCGTCTCATCTAATGTGAAGGCCGCTATGGTCGATCCGGCATTTATGCAAAAAGTTATTTTAGAATTGGTAAAGAACTGGCAGAACCATGAGACACTAACTATCCAGACCACTGAGGCAGATCAGCTTCGCAAATATTTCCTGTCTAATGCCAAAGCTCTTCTTGACAAAGGGGTGAAAATTGAGCAAGTAAACGGGAAAGCAGCCTCTTTTTCCATTATTCCGGAGAGTGGAGCTTATAAGGTTTCTTTTGGAGAAGATGAGTTTATTGAATATTTCAAAGAGTTTTTGCGCCCGCAATTGATTAAGGCATTGTTTTGATCTGCATACGTATATGGTATGAGTAAATATTATTGTTTAATAGCAGGACTCCCCAATATTACACTGGAAGATAGTAAGCTAGTGTATTCAGTTGCTGATTTCCGAACGGAATTGAGTGGTATCTTATCGGCGAAAGATAAAAAACTAATCGATTTGTTTTATCTGAAATATGATAATCGGAATGTTTTGGCTTATCTGAAGGATCCGAACGCCCAGTTTGATGAAAGGGGATGCATCTCATACGACAAGATTGCTGATTCTTATAGGCTATTGAAGAATGAAGAAAAGCTGCTCAAAGAAAAAATTCCAGTTTATATTCTTGATTTTCTGAAGTTGTATGTGACGGAGGAATTGAATGAAAAGAAGGATGAGGAGAAAGCGATTCTTTGGGAAGATCGATTGGCAACTCTTTATTATGCGTATGCGATGAAGTGTGGAAACCGATTCGTTTCAGATTGGTTCGAGCTGAATTTGAATATTAATAATGTGCTGACCGCAATTACTTGTCGCAAGCATGGCTTTGATAAAGCAGAATATATTGTGGGAAACAACGAGGTGGCAAATACTATCCGGACTTCTAATGCCCGCGATTTTGGTTTGTCTGATTCTGTAGAATATCTTCCGGACTTGCAGCGTATTGCAGAAGAAGAGGATTTGCTTCTGCGCGAGAAGAAGGTGGATTCCTTGAAATGGAAGTGGTTAGACGATAGCACTTTCTTTAAGACATTCGATATAGAGAATGTATTTGCCTATCTGGTGAAACTGGAAATGATTGAACGCTGGGTACTGTTGGATAAAGCGACCGGCGAGAAGACATTCAGGCAAATCGTAGATGCGATGAAGAAAGGAAGTATCAATACATTGGAAGAGTTTAAAAAGAGTAGTAATAAATAATGATAGATATGGCTACAAAAGGAAGAGTGAAAGGGATCGTGTCAAACCTTGTTACGGTAGAGGTTGACGGACCAGTTTCTCAGAATGAAATCTGTTATATTTCCGTCGCTGGCGTTAAGCTCATGGCGGAGGTTATTAAAGTAATTGGTAAAGATGCATATGTGCAGGTATTCGAGAGTACCCGTGGCATGAAGGTGGGTGATTCGGCAGAGTTCGCTGGACACATGCTTGAAGTTACCTTAGGGCCGGGAATGCTTTCTCGTAAATATGACGGTTTGCAGAATGATTTGGACAAGATGGAGGGTGTCTTCTTGCATCGTGGAGAATATACTTATCCGTTGGATGAAGAAAAGAAATGGACATTTAAACCCTTGACCAAACCGGGTGATGTGGTTTCTGCCGGTGATTGGCTGGGTGAAGTGGAAGAAAATATGAAGCCACACAAAATCATGGTGCCTTTCTCCCTGAAGGGATCTTATACGGTGAAATCGGTAGCTGCGGCAGGTGATTATACGATTCATGAGACTATGGCTGTGCTGACTTCTCCTGATGGTTCAGAAGAAAAGGTTACAATGGTTCAGAAATGGCCAGTCAAGAAGGCGATTACGTGCTATACGGAAAAACCGCGCCCTTATAAGCTTTTGGAAACAGGAGTTCGTACGATCGATACGGTAAACCCGATTGTAGAAGGAGGTACTGGATTTATCCCCGGGCCTTTCGGTACAGGTAAGACCGTACTTCAGCACGCTATTTCTAAACAGGCAGAGGCTGATATCGTGATTATAGCTGCTTGCGGTGAGCGTGCGAATGAGGTGGTAGAAGTCTTTACGGAATTCCCGGAATTGGTGGATCCTCATACCGGAAGGAAGCTGATGGAACGTACAATCATCATTGCTAATACGTCTAATATGCCAGTGGCTGCACGTGAAGCCTCTGTATATACGGCAATGACTATTGCAGAATATTACCGTGGTATGGGATTGAAAGTCTTGTTGATGGCAGACTCTACTTCTCGTTGGGCCCAGGCTTTGCGCGAGATGTCAAATCGTTTGGAAGAGTTGCCGGGACCGGATGCTTTCCCGATGGACTTGTCGGCAATCATTGCCAACTTCTATGCCCGTGCCGGATTTGTTCATCTGAAGAACGGCGCGACAGGTTCGGTTACCTTCATCGGTACCGTGTCGCCGGCCGGTGGTAACCTGAAGGAGCCGGTTACGGAAAATACGAAGAAAGTGGCCCGTTGTTTTTATGCTTTGGAGCAGGAACGTGCAGACCGTAAACGTTATCCGGCCGTCAATCCGATAGAAAGTTATTCGAAATACCTTGAATATCCGGAGTTCCAGGATTATATAAAAGAGCATATCTCTGCCGACTGGCTGGAGATGGTGAATGAAATAAAGACCCGTATGTTGCGCGGTAAGGAAATCTCTGAACAGATTAACATCTTGGGTGATGATGGTGTTCCCGTAGAATATCATGTTACTTTCTGGAAGTCGGAACTGATAGACTTTGTGATTCTCCAGCAGGATGCATTTGATGCAATTGATGCAGTTACTCCGTTGGTCCGTCAGGAATATATGTTGAAGCGTGTGGTTGATATCTGTCGTACAGAATTCGAATTCAACACATTCCTTGAGGTAATGGATTATTTCAAGAACATGATTAACATCTTCAAGCAGATGAACTATTCAGAATACGAAAGCGAGCAGTTCAAGCACTTCGATGCTGAATTGGACAAGCTGTTGGCTGAAAGAGTAAAGAATTAAAATAGATTCGGTTTATGAAAGCTTTTCAGAAAATATATACAAAAATCACCCAGATTACCAAGGCAACTTGTTCGTTGAAGGCTACGGGTGTTGGTTACGATGAGCTGGCGTCGGTAGATGGCAAGCTGGCTCAGGTAGTAAAGATTATCGGCGATGAAGTGACTTTGCAAGTCTTTTCTGGTACAGAGGGTATCCGTACGAATGCTGAAGTGGTATTTATGGGCAAGGCTCCGTCGTTGCGGGTTGGCGACCAGCTGGCCGGGCGTTTCTTCAATGCTTATGGTGAGCCTATCGACGGAGGGCCAATCCCTGAAGGCCGTGAAGTGGAAATTGGCGGTCCATCGGTGAATCCGGTACGCCGTAAACAACCTTCCGAGCTGATAGCTACGGGTATTGCGGGTATTGACTTGAATAATACCTTGGTGACCGGGCAGAAGATTCCGTTCTTTGCCGACCCCGACCAACCTTTTAACCAGGTAATGGCGCTGGTAGCCATGCGTGCAAAATCAGATAAGATCATCTTGGGAGGTATGGGGATGACCAACGACGATTATCTCTTCTTTAAGAATACCTTTAGCAATGCAGGTGCATTGGACCGCATCGTTAGTTTTATTAATACTACTGAAGACCCTTCCGTTGAGCGTATCTTGATTCCGGATATGGCGTTGTGTGCAGCCGAATATTTTGCCGTAGAGAAACATGAGAAGGTTTTGGTTTTGCTGACGGATATGACCAACTATGCCGATGCTTTGGCGATTGTGTCGAACCGTATGGACCAGATTCCTTCGAAGGATTCCATGCCGGGTTCCCTATATTCCGATTTGGCTAAGATCTATGAAAAGGCCGTTCAGTTCCCTGATGGAGGTTCCATCACGATTATTGCCGTAACGACCCTGTCGGGTGGTGATATCACGCATGCAGTGCCTGATAATACGGGTTATATCACAGAAGGCCAGCTCTATTTGCGTCGCGATAGCGATATCGGTAAAGTGATTGTCGATCCGTTCCGTAGTCTGTCTCGTCTGAAACAGCTGGTTACCGGAAAGAAGACCCGCGAAGACCATCCGCAGGTGATGAATGCCGCTGTCCGTCTTTACGCGGATGCCGCCAATGCAAAAACCAAATTGGAGAATGGTTTCGACCTGACTGATTACGACAACCGTACTCTGGCTTTTGCAAAAGACTATTCGTCGAAGTTGCTGGCTATCGATGTGAACTTGGATACGACGGAGATGCTCGACGTAGCCTGGAGCTTGTTCGGGAAATACTTTAGTCCGGCCGAAGTCAATATCAAGCAAAACTTGGTGGATAAATATTGGAAGAAGTAAAAAGGATAGAAGATTATGATGGCAGTCCTCTCGATAAGGTACTGGAGTCCTCTCGGAAATGTACTTCAGTACTCCTACCAGAGTACTGGAGTACTTCAGGCAGAGTACTGGAGTCCTCTCGGCAGAGTACTGGCACCTTTGAACGAGGAACCTGTCAGCAGAATGTATCATTAATTCATAAAATGTATGGCTATAAAGTTTCAATATAATAAGACCTCGCTCCAGCAGCTTGAGAAACAGCTGAAGATGCGCGAACGTTCGCTGCCCACCATCAAGAGCAAAGAGAGCGCGCTGCGTCTGGAGGTGAAGCAGACGAAAGACGAGGTCAACCGATTGGAACTCCAGCTTGAGCAAGAAATCCGAAGTTATGAAAACATGGTTGCCTTATGGAATGAGTTTAATCCGGAACTGATTGCGGTGAAGGACGTAACGCTGACCACCAAGAAGATTGCGGGGGTAATTATTCCCGTGCTCGACGAAATCCAGTTTTCTATCGGAAGCTATAGCCTTTTCAATACACCGGCCTGGTTTACCGATGGCATTGGTTTGTTGAAGAAACTTGCACGTACCGGCATAGAAGTCGAGTTCTCCGGTATGAAGTTGGAGTTGTTGGAACATGCCCGGAAGAAGACCACTCAGAAAGTGAACCTTTTTGAGAAAGTCCAGATTCCGGGATACAAAGACGCTATCCGCAAGGTGAAGCGTTTCATGGAAGACGAAGAAAGCCTCTCGAAGTCTTCTCAGAAGATCATGAGGGCCAATCAGGAGAAGAAAATGAAGAAAATCGAAGCAGAGGAGGTAGGCGTATGATAGTAAAAATGAGCAAATATGCTTTTATGGTTTATCACAAGGATTACCAGACGTTCCTTTTGCGCCTTCGCGAGCTGGGCGTTGTCCATATTCGCGAAACACAACCTGCCATAGAAGATGAGACGCTTCAGGCTATCATGGCAGAGCGGAAACGGATCGCGTCGCTTGTGCGGCTTCTGACTTCTGTAAACAAGAATGCTCCGGCTCCGGTCAGTCTCGCTCCGGCCCGTCAGATTACAGAGGAGGAAGGAGCAGCCCTGCTCCAGACAATCGAGGAGCTGCAAGAGCGCAAAGCCCGCCTGTTGCAGACATCTGTGTCGGAAGAGAAGGATCTGGAATATCTTGAGTTGTGGGGAGATTTTACCTACGATAATATCTATGCGTTGCAGAAGGCAGGCTACGAAATCAATTTCTTCACCTGTCCGACGGCAAAGTACGAGCCTGTTTGGGGCGAACAGTATAATGCCTTTCTGGTGAACTGCTTCCAGTCGGTTTCCTACTTCGTGACGGTGACAAAGACCGGTACTCCGATAGAGATTGATGCCGAGCGGGCGAAGATGCCGAAGCAGGATGCCAAGCAACTGGCCGTAACCCATCGCCAGACGCTTGAGGCCATCAAGCAGACGGAAGCCGAGCTCCAGAAACATGCCGCAGACGACCTTCAGACGTTGAATTATCTGGATTGCCTTTTGCAGGATAAGTTCAATATGAAGAATGCCTATGTCCAGACGAATCATCTGGCGGAAGACAAGCTGATGCTTTTAGAGGGCTGGGTTCCTACGGAGAATGCCGAAGCTATGGAAGAAGCGTTGGACAAGGAAGGGTATTATTTCAGTCCGCTGCCTATCGAAAGCGATGACAATGTTCCTATCAAGCTTCGCAACAATGCTTTCGCCCGGCTTTACGAGCCAATCACGAAGATGTTCTCCTTGCCTAATTATGGAGAGATAGACCCGACGCCTTTATTTGCGCCGTTCTTCATGCTCTTCTTCGGGCTTTGCTTTGGCGACGGAGGGTATGGCTTGCTGGTTATTCTGGTCTGCACCTATCTGAAGCGGAAAATGTCGGCTGATGTCCGTCCGTATCTCTCGTTGTTCCAGTATCTGGGGCTTGCGGCGGTCTTGGTCGGATTGTGTACAGGTTCAGTGTTCGGCATCGCGTTGGCTTCAGTACCGGCGTTGGAGAAGGTGAAAGACTATTTCGTTAGCAGTGATAATCTGATGTCGTTCTCCATCATTATCGGACTTGTCCAGATTATATTCGGTAAGGCTGTGGCGGCCTACAAGACGAAGATGCAGAAAGGAACGAAGTACAGTATCGCGCCCTTTGCCTGGGTCTTTGCGATTACCGCACTGGCATTAGCTTTCGGACTGCCGTTCCTCAATGTGCAGTTGCCTCAGATAGTGACTACGGTATGTTTCGGAATTGCCGGTTTGGGTATCTTGGTCGCTTTCTTCTACAATTCGCCGGGCAAGAACATCTTCCTCAATTTCGGAACGGGGTTGTGGAATACCTACAACATGGCTTCGGGACTCTTGGGCGATACGTTGTCTTACATCCGTCTGTTTGCTATTGGTCTGACGGGTTCTATCTTGGGCGGTGTGTTCAATACGCTGGCCATCTCGATGACCGACGGTATGAACATTGTCTTGCGGATTATTGTGGCGGGCCTCATTTTGCTTGCAGGCCATTCCATCAATATCGGCCTCTGTACCATCAGTTCGTTGGTACACCCGTTACGTCTGATTTTCGTGGAATATTATAAGAACAGTGAATTCGAGGGAGGCGGTAAGCCTTACACTCCATTTAAAAAAGCAGCATAAAGAAATAAACAAGTAAAACAATAAATTTAAAAATCAATTTTATTATGGAACCAATTTTATTAGCTTATTTGGGTATTGCATTGATGACAGGTTTAACCTTCATTGGCAGTAGTTATGGTGTTACGATTGCCGGTAATGCGGTGATTGGTGCGATGAAAAAGAATCCGGATGCTTTGGGTACGTACATTGCGTTGAGCGCCTTGCCTTCGTCGCAGGGTCTGTATGGATTCGTCGGTTATTTTATGATGCAAGGTTTCTTGGTCGATGGCATTTCGCTGCTTGCAGCTACTGCCGTATTCGGAGCCGGGTTAGTACTTGGTTTTGTAGGTTTCTTCTCCGCAATCCGTCAGGCACAGGTTTGTGCAAATGGTATCGCAGGTATCGGAGCCGGCCACAATGTCTTTGGTGCAACGATGGTGATGGCTGTGTTCCCTGAGTTGTATGCTATCCTTGCCCTTCTGGTTGTAATCCTTATCGGACAGGCTATTCCTGCCGTAGCATAAATTTCGAGAAAAATGTCCACCTGCGGGTGGGCATTTTTTTACCCTTATCTTTCTTTTATTCAATATTCATCTTATTGTAACACGCTATTTCCGTTGTAGTCCTTACCTTTGCGCCCGAATAATAAGGTAGAAATGAAAAAGAGAATAGTGTATGCCCTCCTGCTGGCGGGTCTTGTGTTTCAGGCTGCATCAGCCGAGACGAGTGAGGACAAAGAAAAGCGAGGAAATTTCAAACCAATCCTGACCGCATTTACAAACTTCCATAGCGGTTTTGGCGAGGAAAATGACGACCGTGGCTTTGCCCTTGAGCGTTGTTATTTGGGATTCAAATATTCGTTGCCCTCCAATTTGGAATTCCGGGGTGTGATAGATATTGGTTCTTTCCCTAAGGAGTCGGACAATCAGCGTTTCGCCTTCATCAAATATGCTGAGGTGGGGTGGAAATATAAACGCTTGAAGCTGAACGCCGGGATGATCTCGACTACTATGTTTAAGGTGCAGGAATACTTTTGGGACAAACGCTATCTGATGAAGTCTTTCCAGGATGAATACGACTATGGAAGCAGTGCCGACCTCGGGATCTGCGTAGCTTACCAATTTACGGACGAGTTGTCGGCCGACTTTATTTTTGCCAATGGCGAAGGTTATAAGAAATTACAGATTAATGACGGACTGATGTATGGTTTGGGTGTTACTTATAATCCTGTCAAAGAGTTGACTTTGCGCGTTTATGGCGAGATTAATGAAGGTTCGAACGAGCAGGAGAAAGCATCCAAAGACATAGCTTTGTTCGCCGGTTATAAGAATGAGCATTTCTCGCTGGCGGCGGAATATAGCCGGATGTTCAACTACAAGCATGGCAACGGGCGTGATCGCTACGGATGTTCCGTCTATGGTTCGTGGTACATCGACAAACGATGGGAGATTTTTGCCCGTTACGACAATGTAAAGTCGAGCGACGACTGGGATCTTGCTGAAGATGGCCAGCTGGGGTTGGTCGGTGTCCAGTATAAGATAGGAAAATACATTACGTTAGGTCCGAACTTCCGGTTGTGGAAGCCAGGGCATTCCGAAAAAGCCAACCAATATTACGCCTATCTGAACTGTAGTTTCAATCTGTAATTTTATTATTTAAGCAAACTTTCATACGTCTTTTCCGGGAGGTCCGGCAGGATTTTCCGGAAGTGGGCGAGTATCCGTTCACGCGATTCCTGTGGAGAGCGGTCGGGTTGGCAGCATTCTTTCCCGAAGAGGGTCTCCGGCGTTGTCAGCAACGACCATCCCCACCCATATTCCCGTCCGTGGCGGTCGCGCGGGTAGATAAAATCTTCGGTAACGATATAGCCACCCATCTCGAGGCGGGCAACATAGGCATCAAAACGGCTCCGCATCTTCGGGCCGGTGAAGCCGCAGGCTGTACGGAGTTCACGCGTAATCAAGCTACCTTCTCTTTTCAGGATAAGGAGGATACTCTCTTCAATACTTCCTTCTTCGGGATAGGGGAGGACGCTCCGACGGTAGTTGCAAAAGTCGGGCCACCATTCGCGGCTGATAAAGGCTGCCTTGCGGTCGAAGAACTTGCCGTATGCGCAACCGGTGTCTTGCAGGATGGGGCCTTTCCACTCCCAAAGCGGCCACTCCCATCCGCCCTCGGGCAGGCGGGTATATTGGCAATCTTCATCTACCACATCTTCAGCCGACCATCCGGGAATACCCATGCGGAGCAGGGGCAGAAAACCTATCTCCTGAATGTAGTCAATCAATTCAGGACAGGAATGCAAAAGTTCTCTTTTCATTTCGCTATCTCTCCATTAATTCTTTTCTTTGTGCCGCAAAATATATGCGTTTGTGAGGCAAAGGTACACTTCTTTCTAATTTGTTGTATAGATACGGGTGCCTCAATAAATAAAGTATTCAAAATAAAAAGAAATAACGATGCAGATACTCCTTGCCTGTGCTAAGACGATGCACGATGATGTGCAAACCAACATGTCGCTGACGACACCACGGTTTCAGCATCAAGCCGACAACTTTGCCCGAGATATGGCTCAATATGATGTGGATACTATCGCTGCAATGCTGGGCTGTAACCGCCAGATTGCGACCCAGAACAAACTCCGCTTCATGCACTTTCTCGATGCGGCGACACCGAAGCTGCCAGCCATACTGGCTTATTATGGTCAGGCCTACAAGCATCTGCGGGCCGAGACGATGGAAAATGACGAGTTGCGCTATGCTCATGCCCATCTGTGGATTACCTCGTTCCTCTATGGTTTGCTTCGCCCCTTGGATGGCATCCGTCCGTATCGGATGGAAGGAAATGTGATGTTGCCCGCTGCCGACGGGAGGAATCTGTTCAACTTTTGGAAACCTTACCTGACGGATGTGCTCATTGAGAGTGTCAAGGCGGATGATGGCTTCCTCGTCCATTTGGCTACCGAGGAATTCCAGCACCTCTTCGATTGGAAGCGAGTCTGTCGGGAAATCCACGTTGTCCAGCCGCTTTTCTATGTTCGCAAAGGTTCCGGTTTGAAGATGCAGGCCGTCTGGGCAAAGACTTGTCGCGGAGCGATGGCGCGTTATATCATCACCCATCAGCTTTCGGCTCCCGAACAACTTTACGGTTTCAACTACGAGGGCTTTGCCTATAATCCGTATCTTGGAGAAGCCGACTTTCCGCACTTTGTCAGGGAAATGTGACCGGGTCGCAATCTGAGGCCAGCAGCTTTTCCGCCAGCGGAGCATAATACGTACGTACTTCCTCTGCCGTAGGCGTATGGCCTCCGGGGAAATGATAAGCATATTTATAATGTATCAGAAATAAAGGCTCATAATGCGCCAGGTGGTCGTTCTCTCCAAAGATGCCCCATATCCGTTCCCGGTTGGCAGGCCGGCAATCATCCCACTGATGCTGCTGGAGTTCGGCAAATTCATCAATCAATCCCTGGTCTATGACAAGCTGTTGGTTTCCGTTGGCCCGTGGCGACTTGTATTCGTGCACCCCGATGCGCTCCGTCAGGAATCGGGTCATTTCGAAGTACGGATTTCCGAGTAGGGCAGGGATTCCATTCCGGGCAGCTACCATCTGCGCCAGAAAGGAACCGTTGCTGTTCCCGACCAAGATATCCGGCTGTTTCTGCTCGTACATCTGCTGGATAAAGTCGAGCGCCTCCCGTGGATGCAACGGCAAATCGGGAGTCAGCACCTCTGCCTTTCCGTTGAAGTATTCTTTCAAGGCAAGAGCCGGGACGCATGCCCCCGAAGCAAAGAACCCGTGAAGGAAAAGAATCTTTCGTTCCATAATCAGCAGCCGCTTCCGTCAATATGGCAGGTAGCCCCTTCGTTCGCAGGGCGTGAATGCAGTCCGGCCTCCTCCGGGCAGAGGGTTACGGTCCCGTCTTCCAGCACAAAACAGGGAATCCCGGCCGCACCGATGCGTTTGGCTTCCTCAAATGCCGGATGATGGTCCCGAAGTTTTAGGAAAGCCTTCAAGTTTTTCACATGCCGGCCGATGTCAATAACTTCATATTGTGCATTCCCTTTTACCTGCTCTTCCACATACGTACAATCCGGACAAGTGTCCATTCCATATATCTTTATCATAGCTGTAATGATTTAAACCTTTAATTTCCCTCCAAAGGTAGCATAAAAAATGAAACGTTGAAATTGGTGCCTCTTTCTGTAATTTGTGTAGGAACGAGCCACGCGCGTTGCCCTACTTTTGTATCAGAAAATGAAGTCCAAGATGAAAAAGTTTATCAATATCAGTCTGCTTATGGCTATTTTATTTTTCGGAAGCTGTGATAAGAATACGGCTTCGTCTTATAATCCTTCACAAAAGGGTAATGGTTCTGTTTCTAATACTATGGGGCATCTGACAACAGCCAATACCGTTGGCGATGTCTTGAATCATCCGGCATTCAAGGGATTTAGCCAGTATATCCTTCCTTTGGAATGGGGGTATGACGAGAGGATGCCGCTTTCGGACGTGGCTCGTCTGTTGCCTTATCACAATTACATTGATGCGGAACGGTGCGTGGGATACATCAATCAGATGATTGACTCGGTTGCTTCCGGGCGCAAGATTTATTACGATTTGGATCGCGAGGATGCCGGTCTGTTCTTTTTCCGCGGGCGTCCCGGTGCTCCGTTCGCCGTTATCTGTCCTGGAGGAGGATTCTCGTATGTCGGTTCTATTCACGAAGGATTTCCCCACGCACTGGCGTTAAGCCGGATGGGATATAACGCGTTTGTCATCCAATACCAGACTGGCGGCGCACAAGTGGCTTGCGAAGATTTGGCTGCGGGCATCGAATACATCTTCCGTCACGCCACGGAGTTGCAGGTCGATACGGCAGGCTATTCCGTATGGGGCAGTTCGGCAGG
>CALVFH010000020.1 GCA_944326775.1 uncultured Parabacteroides sp. | reverse complement strand
AGACGCCGTATCTGATTACTTTTAAAACTAAAAGTAGCTAGAGACGCCGTATCTGATTACTTTTAAAACTAAAAGTAGCTAGAGACGCCGTATCTGATTACTTTTAAAACTAAAAGTAACTGAGGAACGCCGTCCCTCGGATATTTTAAACGGGAAAGAAACTTTTTCAGGGAAGAAACAGTTGAAATGGGTATAAAAAATTAAAGGCTGTCTCACGACAACCCCTAATCAAACTTTGTTAACCTTAAATCTAATACTATTATGAAAAAACCACGATGCAAAGGTAAGCCCTCCGCAAGGGTTTGTCAAGTATTTTCTGTGCAATAGTTGTTAATCGATTATTAAAAGATATTATTTACCCTTGCTGATAGCCCAAATTTCCTCCAAAAACTGCCGATTGTTCGAAAGACGGGGAATTTTATGCTGTCCGCCCGCCTTTCCTTTGCGCTTTAGCCATTCGTAAAAACAATTTTTGCGGGCCACAATCACTTCAAGTGGTTGCAAAGAGATTTCCTTATAGCGCTTGGCCTCGTAATCGGAATTCAACGATTGCAATTCGCGGTCGAGGATTGCGGCAAAGTCGGCTACGGAAGGCGGCATCACCTCAAATTCGATTAGCCACTGATGCCGGCCTTTGGCTTTATCCAAAATAAACAAAGGAGCCGCCGTATAATCTTTTACCCTCGCTCCCGTTTGCTGAGAGGCCCGGGCGATTGCCTTGTCGGCATTATCGACCATCAATTCTTCGCCAAACGCATTGATAAAATGCTTCGTACGTCCCGAAATGACAAATTTATACGGGCGGAGAGAGGTAAAACGGACGGTATCTCCTATTTCATACCGCCACAGCCCGCCCGGCGTGGAAATCAGCATCGCATAGTTCTTATCTTTCTCAACTGCTTCAAGCGGAAGGACAGTCGGGTTGTCGGATTCCACCTCCTCGAAAGGAATGAACTCGTAAAAGATGCCATAATCAATCATCAGGAGCAGGGAATGGTCCGCCGGGTCGTTTTGGATACCAAAAAAACCTTCCGAAGCGTTATAGGTTTCCATATAATGCATCCGCTCGGAAGGAATCAGGCTTTTATATTGTTCCCGGTAAGGCTCGAAACTGATACCACCATGAAAAAAAACTTCCAGGTTTGGCCAGACGTCCGTCAGGTATTCCTTTCCGGTGTGACGAAGAATGGCACGTATTAACACCAACATCCACGAGGGGACGCCGGAAAGACTGTTTACATCCGCATGGCAAGTACTTTCTACGATTGCTTTTATCTTGCTTTCCCATTCGTCCATCAAGATAATTTCTTTCCGAGGAACACGTATCCTATTGACCAACGGATTCAGATTCTGCAACAAGACGGCTGAAAGGTCGCCACAATGTACCCGGCTGTTCAGCGGAGACGGAGCATGGCTCCCACCCAAAATCAAACCTTTATGCATAAAAAAACAGCTTCCGGGTGTATTCTCCAAATAGAGAGCAACCGTGTCGAAGCCGCCTTGATAATGGGTTTTCTTTAAAATTTCTTTTGTTACCGGCAAAAATTTGCTCTTGTCGTTCGTGGTACCGCTACTTTTGGCAAACCAATAAACGGGCGTAGGCCATAAAATATTCGATTCGCCATCAATCATTCGGGCAATATCTCCCTTCAGGGTTTCATAGTTCTGTACGGGAATACGTTCTTGAAAGTCTCGCCACGAACGGATGGAAGAAAAATCATAACGTCTGCCCCATTCCGTATGCCGGGCCGTTGTTAAAAGATAAGAAAGTTGTTTCCGTTGCAGTTCATCAGCTTGTTCGGCATAATTTCCTATGGCTTGCTGGCGGGAACGAAAAAAAAGAGAAATGGTTTTTGTCAAAATATCCATAAGGTATATCAGAGCTTAATTAAACATCTTTTGCTGGCGTCTCTGACGTTTCCGATTCCGTCTGGTCCTTTTCCGTTGGTTCTTTAGAAGAGTTCTCTTTCTTCTTATTTTTTTTCAAGTCATTAACCATCGCCAAGAACGCCTTGTCGGTCCGAAGTTTTTTAACAGCCATTTGGGAAGCATTTTGCTGGGATTCCTTTTTGGAATAACCGACACCTACTCCCATCTGTATATTTCCCTCCAAGACAACCGCCGTTTGAAATACAGGACTTCCCTCGTTATCATTAAACGATTCTAAGACGTCAAACGAGATTTTCAATCTATTCTTCTGCCCCCATTCTATCAGATGGGATTTAAAATTCATTTCCTTGCGAGCAATAAAATCAATATTGATAAACCGCTGCATGAAAACGCGCTGGATAAAGTCGAAACAACGTTCATAACCCTGATCCAGATAAACAGCACCGATCAAAGCCTCTAAAGCATTCCCGCAGATATAGCTATTATGCGTAGTGACTTTGGCTGTATATTTAACCAATTTGTCAATACCCAACTCTTGGGCTATATGGTTCAACGTATCGCGATTAACAATTTTGGAGCGCGTATTGGTCAGATACCCTTCCCGCTTACTGGGAAAATGCTTGTAAACAATATCCGCAATGATAGCATCTAAAATGGCATCACCCAAAAATTCCAATCGCTCGTTATTGACGCACTTTCCACAATCGTCTTCTACAAACGAAGATTTATGTAAAAATGCTTGTTGATAGATTTGTATGTCATTTGGGAAAAAACCGGTAATGCGGTAAATAGACAAATAAGGCTCCTTTTTCTTATATTTCAGAAGCCTTATTTTCCTATATAACTGCGAGAACAACACGGTTATTTCACAAATTTTTTAACAATAACAGTTGCATTATGTCCACCGAAACCAAATGTATTCGACAATGCAGCATTGACTATACGTTTCTGAGCTTTATTGAAAGTAAAGTTCAGCTTGCTGTCAATTTCAGGATCATCGTCACCTTCGGCATGGTTGATTGTAGGTGGAACAATATCATCTTTGATAGCCATTATACTGATGATAGCCTCAACAGCTCCTGCAGCTCCCAGCAAATGTCCCGTCATTGATTTTGTAGAACTTATATTCAGCTTGTAAGCATGTTCTCCAAATAAATTGACGATAGCTTTTGCTTCCGAGAGATCACCTACCGGAGTAGAAGTTCCGTGAACATTGATATAATCGATGTCTTCCGGTTTCATATTGGCATCATCCAAGGCATTCTGCATAGTCAAACGTGCTCCCAATCCTTCCGGATGTGTAGCCGTCAGATGATAAGCATCGGCCGACATACCGCCGCCTGCGACTTCCGCATAAATCTTAGCGCCACGGGCAAGGGCATGTTCCAATTCTTCCAAAACCAGACAACCAGCACCTTCGCCCATCACAAAACCATCGCGACTTGCGCTAAACGGACGGGAAGCTGTTTCCGGAGAATCGTTGCGGGTAGATAAGGCATTCATGGAATTGAAGCCACCAACACCGGCAGCCGCAATAGCCGCTTCTGCACCACCTGTTACAATTACATTCGCTTTACCCAAACGGATATAGTTAAAAGCATCAATAATAGCATTGGTAGAAGAGGCGCAAGCTGATACCGTGGCGAAATTCGGACCATGAAAACCATAAATCATAGAAATATGGCCGGCCGCAATATCTGCAATCATTTTGGGAATGAAGAACGGGTTGAACTTCGGACCGATTGTGTCTTTAGTTTTTGCATAACCCATGATTTCATCTTCAAATGTCTGGATACCGCCAATCCCGGCAGCGAAAATAACACCGATACGGTTCTTATCTTCTTTGTCCAAATCCATGGCCGCATCCGCAATAGCCTGCTTTGCTGCACCAATGGCCAATAAACTATAACGATCACATTTGCGAGCTTCCTTACGGTCAACATAGAGAGAAGGATCGAAGTTTTTCACTTCGCAGGCAAAACGTGTCTTAAATTTACTTGCATCAAAATGCGTAATAGGCCCCGCGCCACTTCTTCCGTTGATAATACCCTCCCAGGTTTCTGCCAGGGTATTACCAAGGGGAGAAATAGCTCCAAGACCTGTTACTACTACTCTTTTCAATTCCATACGTTTAGAATAAAGAATAATAGGGTTGATTACTGTTTTGCGTTTGCTTCGATATAAGCAATAGCGTCGCCAACAGTTGTAATCTTTTCTGCTTGATCATCCGGAATCTGAATACCGAATTCTTTTTCGAATTCCATAATCAATTCTACAGTGTCAAGAGAGTCTGCTCCTAAATCGTTAGTAAAGCTTGCTTCGTTAGTAACTTCTGATTCTTCTACACTTAATTTATCAACGATGATAGCTTTTACTCTAGATGCAATATCAGACATAGCTTTTTAATTTAGATTAATAATATGAATTTACTTTTTATTTTTGCACTGCAAAGGAAAGAATTTTTTGTGGTACAATAAAATTTCTGCTATGAAAAATATTGAAAACTGCACGTTTTTCCTTACCTTGTGCAAAAAATAACGTTTTGTCATGAAGAATATAGCCATTTTTGCCTCCGGCAACGGCACAAATGCCGAAAATATCGCCAAGTACTTTTCTAAAAGTGAAAGTATTAAAGTTTCCTTGATCTTATCGAACAAGGCTGAAGCGGGAGTACACGAACGCGCCGCCCGGCTGGGTATTCCCTCGTTTACTTTCCCGCGCGACTCGTTTATCGACGGGGCTCCCATTGTAGAAATATTGCGGCAACATCAAATCGACTTTATTATCCTGGCCGGTTTCCTCTGCTACGTGGCCCGCCCGCTTCTGGACGCTTATCCGGGAAAGATTATCAACATCCACCCTTCCCTTTTGCCCAAATTCGGTGGAAAAGGAATGTATGGAAACAAAGTCCATGAAGCCGTCCTTGCCGCCGGAGAAAAAGAATCCGGAATTACTATACATTATATAAATGAACACTACGACGAAGGCCAAATCATCTTCCAGGCTACCTGTCCCGTCTTGCCGGACGATACTCCCGACTCCTTAGCGGCCCGCGTCCACAAATTGGAATACGAATATTTTCCGAAAATTATCGAAAAGGTTGTCGGAGAAGCAAAATAAACATTGATTCATCCCTCTTAAACTTACATTCCCATGTCTGAAAAAATCGTTTCGTCCGCTTCATTCGCGGATTCAAAGCCCCATTACGAGATTCTCGACGGATTGCGCGGAGTAGCCGCCCTCCTGGTCGTATTCTACCATATTTTCGAAGGATTATCCTTTGCCGCAGGCGGGACGCCCATCACCACCATCAATCACGGCTATCTCGCGGTCGATTTCTTCTTCATCCTCTCCGGATTCGTTATCGGCTATGCTTACGACGACCGTCTGGGCAAGAGCATGAGCCTCGGCAACTTCTTCAAACGCCGTTTGATCCGTCTCCACCCGATGATCGTGATGGGAGCCGTCTTGGGCGTCGTTTTTTACTGCCTCCAGGGTTGCGTCATGTGGGACGGCACGCATGTAGCCTTCTCGATGGTGATGTTGGCTCTGCTCTGCGCCCTGTTCTTCATTCCAGCCGCCCCGGGAGCCTGCTACGACATCCGCGGCAACAACGAAATGTTCCCGCTTAACGGTCCCAGCTGGTCCTTGTTCTTCGAATATATCGGAAATATCCTCTACGCCCTGTTCATCCACCGTCTCGGCAACAAAGCACTGGCCGCCCTGGTTGGCCTGACCGGTTTGGGTTTGGCTTGGTTCGCCTTGTTCGATGTTGTGGGTTACGGCATGATCGGCGTAGGCTGGACGCTCGACGGGATGAACTTTTTCGGCGGATTGTTGCGGATGCTCTTCCCGTTCTCTTTAGGGATGCTGTTGTCGCGCCGTTTCACGCCCGTCCACGTCAGAGGCGCTTTCTGGATATGCGCCGCCGTCCTGGTCTTGCTATTTTTCGTTCCTTATGTAGAAGGCAAGCACACGATACTCCTCAACGGCTTGTTTGAAATAATCTGCATCGTGCTGGTTTTCCCCGCCCTCGTCTGGATTGGCGCCTCCGGGAAGACAACCGACCGCAAATCCACCTTGATTTGCAAATTCTTCGGGGATATCTCCTATCCGCTCTATGCGGTTCATTACCCCATCATGTATCTCTTCTATTCCTGGTTGATCAAAAACGAGCACTACACCTTCGGCGAAGTCTGGCCCGTTGCCTTAGTTGTTTATTTCGGAAGTGTCGCGCTTGCCTACGCCTGCCTGAAGTGGTACGACGAGCCGGTAAGAAGAAAACTCAAGAAATGGTGGAGCTGACATCGACATAATAGTTCGACGGATCTCGGTAATCCACATAAACACGCACTTTTTTCTTCCGATCTATATCATAGCTGTTCACCCAAACGGAGCGGCTATGATATAGATACAATTTGCCCTCGGGCGACTCGTAGCGGCAACTTACGATTATCGGATGTTTCCCGTTCATCGACGTATTCAAATCTTCCTGCATATCTGTTATCTCCGCTTCCACATACAGGCCTGCCTCGACCAGCCGATTCACTTTTTCCCGGTTTTTCTTCGCCGTAAAGACCACCGCCAAGCCTATCGTCAGAAAAACAAGTCCGATGAATCCGAAAACAGGCAAGAGCCAGCTGAATACTGCCGTATAAGTAATCTCGCGAGGGTCGTCTTTCCGATAATCTATCCAAATATGTTTGCCTTCATACATATCCGACGAGGTGACGTTGAGCACACCCGTGTAGGACTTCCCCTCCACCGTATATTCCACCACCGGAGAGCCCATCGTGCTCCCCACCCTGTTCATCGAGACGATCACCGCCTCCACCTTCCCGGAATTTTTCCGGAAATCCTGCTGATAAGCCATAATGCCAAGAATCACGGCCAGGAAAGCCACCCCGATAAAGATGAATATCCCGCCAAAAACATTCGTGAACATTTTTTCCTTCCGCCGGCCCCGCGCAAGGACGTTTTCCCTGTTTCCCATCTGATTTGCTTTTAGAATACAACGCTCAAAAGTAACCGATTCCCGTTTCAACCGTATGACAAAAGGAAAAACTTTTCTTTCACCCGCGAGGAAAGTTTCTTCGCAGCATATCCCTCCTTTTCAATGCGTGTAATCCAATAAACGCACCTCCCCGCCTACTCCTTTTTCCACAATCTCCTTCATCCGGGCGGCAAACACGCCGCTCTTGTTTTTGATGGCTTTGAAGTCCGTCGTTCCGGGGCAATAGTCTTCCGTCTGTAAACATCTGATGATTCCTACTTTCATATCGTTTGAATTTTATCGGTCTGTCCCAAAAAAATGCCCGGCCAGAAAATCACTTCCCCGCCCGGGCCAAAAATCTAATTTTATGAAACAAAACACTTTAAAAAGTACCCATATCTTATACCGTCGGCCGGTCGTCCGGCTCTTCCTGAGTCGGCTCTTCGGTGTCGGGAGTTTCCGTCGTGCCCTCTTCAGGCGTTTCGGGCTCCTCGGGAGTCTCCGGCTCGTCGTCCGGCTCGGGGTTGGCCCCGCTCTGCGCCACTTCCGTCTTGTACTCCTTGATTAAGGCATTAATGCTTCGTACAAAATCGGTGAGCACATCCACCGGCTCGGAAAGCGACTGGATGGAAGGGCCGTCGGAACCGGATTCCTCCTCGTCGGCCTCGTCGGAGAGTTCGCGGAGCGTCACTTGCGAATTGACCATCGCCACGACGTTGCGGTAAGCATCATCAAGCACCGTGCGGGCCTCTTTGACGGCATTCAGCAGCGTATCCTTGCGTGTCTCGGTCCGCTCAAGCGACAATTCCTTGTAAGCTTCATTGGCCGCAATCATCTGATTCAGATTTTCGGTCTGCCCGAGCAATTCCACATCTGCCGAAAGCGGTTCCTCACTGAGTTTCGCCCCCATTTCAGTCATATCGGCGGATTGGGCGCGGCGGGTAGCTCTCAAAACATCTTTAAAACTGCCAATCCAATTAAGAATGCGTTTTGCGGCAGCCCGCTTTTCAGCCTCTACATTATTAATATCAGCTTTAACATGTCCCAAAAAGCAACGATAACGGTCGTCACGTGCTTGATCTTTCTCCAACAGCTCTTCCGTCAGGTTGTTTTTCGTTTGCTGTTTGTAAGCTTCATCAAATTGTTCCTTTCCGGCTGTAAAAGCAGTGTAACACTTCGAAATTTTAAGTGCCGTAGGGGTAAGGCGTTGGATTTGTTTGTCCACATCCTCCATATACTGCGCATACAACGAATTTGTAAGACTATACAGTCTTATTTCTTCTATAAGCTCCATAATAACATTCATTATTTTAGTTAACAATAAAAAATCGTCTCTCAAATAGCTTTTGCGGAAGGGAAAAAGCTTCTTGTAACTTTACAAATACTCAGATACGCCGTATCTGATTACTTGTAACCTTACAAATGCTCAGATACGCCGTATCTGGCTATTTGTAACTTTACAAATGCTTAGATACGCTGTATCTGGCTATTTGTAACCTTACAAATGCTTAGATACGCTGTATCTGGTTACTTGTAACTTTACAAATGACTAGATACGGCGTATCTGGTTATTTGTAACTTTACGAGAAAATAAAAACTACCGGAAAAATTTTCTCGCAACTTTACGAGAACCCCGAAACCGGTGTCTCTACCACCATTTCAATCTTCAAAAAGCCTCCTGCCCTTTTCCGCTTGCCAAGGTAAGGTTTTTCTTTGAAAAGACAAACAGCGGGGGCTATTTTTCTTCTTTTTCCAAGCAATTTCCGTCCCGCCCAATCCAAAAGCGACGGGTAGATACAAAAAAAAACCCCTCTCGTGCTAATCGCAGCAGAAGAGGGGTCGAATAAAACCTTAACTATGAAAAAATTTAATTTGTAATCATACTAGAAAAACGTAATTGAATAAGGATTTTACAAAGCCAGCTCAAAAATAAATTTGAAGCTGGACCCGTGCTATGAAAAATATACTATTAATATTATTTTCTTTCTTTCATGGGCGCAAGGTACGACTTTTTTTTGTACCTCCAAAGAAAAATCCTATTTTTTTTCATTTTTTCCGCAAAAAAGTTTCTAAAAATGATCCCCTCCATGCTTCACAGCAGGAAGGGGACCTACCAAAACCTTTAACTATGAAATAAATTTCTTTCTATTATTAGAAAAACGCTTTTAATGAATAAATTCCAAACTTTTTTATGTCTTCCGTTACGGACGCTAAGGTAGAGCTTTTTTTTGTACCTCCAAAGAAAAATCGGATTTTTTTTCAAAAAAAGTAATTTTTTGTTCCAAAACAGGTTCCGCGCCGGTGTTTAGCTTGCTTGTCGCCAAGCGCCATCTCCGTCACCACAGGCTCGAAGATATATTCGACGGACGGCTGGAAGCGAGAAGGACGGCGGAGAGCAAATAGTGAATTGTTTTCTTCATAATCGGTGCAATTGATTCGTGAGCGGCAAATGTAAATAAAATTTTCAGGTTTCAAGCAACCTTTTTCCACGGTTTCCAGGTATTTTTAGTAAGTTTGCCCCTTAATTATAATACCTATTTATATGCAAACACAATCTATCGGTTATATGGATGCCCCAATTCCTGAAGGCATCGACTTGAAAGCGGAAATAAACAAACTGAGAAAAGAGAAAAACGCCGTCATCCTGGCCCATTACTATCAGACCGGAGACATTCAAGACATCGCGGACTTTGTTGGCGACAGCCTGGCACTTGCCCAATGGGCGGCACGCACCAAAGCCGATATCATTGTGATGTGCGGCGTGCATTTCATGGGCGAAACCGCCAAGATTCTTTGTCCCGACAAGAAAGTCTTGGTGCCCGACATGAACGCCGGATGTTCCCTGGCCGATAGCTGCCCTGCCGGCGAGTTCGAAACATTTGTCAAAGGCCATCCCGGCTATACCGTAATCTCGTATGTAAACACAACGGCGGCTGTAAAGGCTCTGACCGACATAGTTGTAACGTCAACCAACGCGCGACAGATTGTGGAAAGTCTGCCGGAAGATACTCCCATCCTGTTCGGGCCCGACCGCAACCTGGGAAATTATATCAACAGCATCACGGGGCGCAAAATGCTTCTCTGGAACGGCGCCTGCCATGTACACGAACAATTCTCGCTCGAGAAAATCCTGGAATTGAAGAAAAAATATCCCGACGCGGAAATCCTTACCCATCCGGAATGCAAAAAAGCGGTGGTGGAGGTTTCCGATTTCGTAGGTTCCACGGCGGCGCTGCTAAAACATTCCGTCAAATCAGAGAAACAGCAATTTATCGTAGCCACGGAAAGCGGAGTTATCCACGAGATGCGTAAGCAAAGCCCCGGAAAAGAATTTATCCCCGCCCCGCCCAGCGACAGCTCCTGCGCGTGCAACGAATGCAATTTCATGCGCCTGAACACCATGAAAAAACTCTACAACTGCCTGAAGTTTGAATTGCCGGAAATTTTCATCGATGAAAACATCCAGAAGAAAGCGATTCTCCCTATCCGGCGGATGCTGGATATTTCCGAAAAACTGGGACTTTGAGTAAATAAATATCTACCTTTGCACTAAACAATTAAGCCTTATGAACAAAAAACAATTCATCACCCTTTTGCTGTGTTTGCTGGTATTTGCCAGCTGCAACAAGCCAGCTCATTTCATCACTGACGATTCTTATCGGGCAGAGGTGGAAAAGGATTTCCAAACCAAGCAACAGGAGTTGCCGAATGGCAATTTGTTTGCAGTATTCAACGAAACGATGACGCCGGAAGAAAAAGAGGCTATGATGTTCCTCTATGCCTATATGCCTATCGGTGACATCACGGATTACAGCGGAGATTTTTATCTGAAAAACGTCCGCTCTTCTTTTCAGGTACGCCAGGAGATGCCCTGGGGAAAGCTGATTCCGGAAGACATATTCCGCCATTATGTTTTGCCTGTCCGCATCAATAACGAGAACCTGGATGAAAGCCGTATGGTATTTTATCAGGAGCTGAAAGACCGCGTAAAGAATCTATCGCTCTATGATGCCGTCTTGGAAGTAAATCATTGGTGCCACGAGAAAGTTATCTATACTCCCTCCGATGCCCGCACCAGTTCGCCGTTAGCTTCAGTGAAAACGGCTTACGGACGTTGTGGCGAGGAATCTACTTTCACGGTAGCAGCTTTGCGCTCGGTAGGTATCCCGGCTCGCCAGGTTTATACACCGCGCTGGGCTCATACCGACGACAATCATGCGTGGGTAGAGGCTTGGGTAGATGGAAAATGGTATTTCTTCGGAGCTTGCGAGCCTGAACCCGTCTTGAATATGGGTTGGTTCAACGGTCCGGCTTACCGCGGAATGTTAATGCATACCAAAGTATTCGGAAAATATTACGGCCCGGAAGATGTCATGGAACGGACGAAAGGATATACCGAAATCAATGTCATAGACAATTATGCGCCCTCAGCCAAAGCAACGATAAAGGTAACCGATGCTGAAGGAAAACCGGTAGAAGGTGCTTTGGTAGAATTCAAACTCTACAACTATGCTGAATTTTATTCTGTAGCCCGCAAAATTACGGATGCCGAGGGTTCCTGCTTCCTCGCAGCAGGAAAAGGCGATATGTTGGTTTGGGCCAGCAAAGACGGCCAGTATGGATATAGTAAAGTTTCTTTTGGAAAAGATGCGGAAAAGACCATAATCCTCGACAAGAAACCGGGACAGACGGAATCAGTCCAGCTGGATATCGTTCCTCCGGTAGATGGTTCCATCCCGGTTGAAGTTACCGCAGAACAAAAAGAAGCCAATGCCAAACGTTTGCTGGAAGAAGATGCCATCCGCAACAAGTATGTAGCCACTTTCTATACGGAAGAAAAAGCTAAAGCATTGGCTAAGGAACTGGGAACAGATGAAGCCAAGACGGTTGAATATATGATTGGAAGCCGGGGAAATTATGCAGAAATAGAGAAGTTCTTGCGGGAAACTCCAGCTGACAAACGGGCTATGGCCATCAATCTGCTGGGAGTAGTTTCAGCAAAAGATTTACGCGATACGCCGGCATCTGTCTTAGCCGATCATTTAAATAATACACCAGCTGTTGAAAGCAATCTCTACGTGGAATATATTTTGAATCCGCGTGTCAGCAACGAATTTTTAACTCCTTATAAAGGTTTTGCAGCAACACAAGTGGACGAAGCTACTCGCAAAGCACTTTGCGAAGATCCGGCACAATTGGTTGATTGGGTCAAGCAAAATATTGCTATCAAAGAAGATTTGAATCCACAACGGATTCCAATCATGCCGGAAGGAGTTTGGAAAGCACGCGTAGCCGATAAGCATTCCCGCGATATTTTCTTCGTAGCAGCTGCCCGCAGCATGGGTATCCCGGCACGTATAGAATCTGTAGCTAAAAAGGTTCAGTATTATGATAAAGATGGTTGGGTAGATGTCGATTTCGAAGCTTCTGTTCAAAGCAATGCCAAACAAGGGAAAGTGATAGCTTCCTATACTCCTATTAAAGCTTTGCAAGATCCGAAATATTACAGCCATTTTACGATTGCCAAAGTTTTGGATAACGGAACCCTGCAAACGCTCGATTTCGAAAGTGCCAACGGAGCCGATATGGGAGCCGGAAATACCTGGAGCGCTTTGTTGAAAAAGCCGCTTACGTTGGATGAAGGTAATTATATGCTGGTAACAGGAACACGCATGGCAAACGGAAGTGTTCTTTCTGAAATCAGTTTCTTCACGGTTAATGCCGGAAAAACAACTCCTATCAAACTGGAGATGCGCGAAAGCAAAGATGAAATCCAGGTAATTGGGAATTTCAACTCCGAAAATAAGTTTACTTTGGCAGAAACAGGAGAAGAAACCAGTTTGCTTGCTACCACAGGACGCGGATATTACATCGTAGCTATTTTGGGAGCTCGTCAAGAACCTACAAACCACGCGATGCGCGATATTGCTGCTGTCAAAGCTGATTTGGAAGCTTGGGGCAGACAAATGGTTCTTCTTTTCCCGGATGAAAAAGGATGGAAAAATTTCGATGCAAAAGAGTTTGGTGAATTACCGAATTGCATTACGTACGGTATCGATACGAACCATGCCATCCAAAATGAAATAGTAGCTGCCATGAAACTGAATAATGCTCATCAGTTACCAATCTTTGTCATTGCAGATACATTCAACCGGGTAGTCTTTGTATCGCAAGGTTATACCATCGGTTTAGGCGAACAACTGATGAAAGTTATCCATAAACTCTGATGAAACCGGAATGAAGAATAAGGATTGAAAAGCTATTTATATAATTATTTGTTTTTCATTCCTTGTTCTTCATTTTTATTTCTACTTTTGCACTCGTTTTAAATCACCTAAAATGAATGCTAAAGTACTATCTAAATTAACAGACCGCCAACTGCTTCAAAGAGAGTTGAAGGATTATATCATGATTGCAGTTGGCATGCTTTTGTATGCAATAGGATGGACCGTTTTCCTGTTGCCCAACGATATTACCAGCAATGGTGTCCCTGGCATCGCTTCTATTGTCTATTTTGCTACAGGGATTCCGGTACAGTATGTGTACTTTCCTATTAATGCTTTTCTGTTGTTGCTTGCCCTGAAAATATTAGGGTTTAAGTTTAGTATCAAAACTATTTTTGCGGTATTCACCTTGACTTTCTTATTGTCGGTTGTCCAAAAACTGACAGCAGGCCTGCATCTGCTTGCCGACCAACCTTTCATGGCTTGTGTTTTGGGAGCAGCATTTTGCGGAACAGGTATCGGTACGGCTTTTTCTTTCAATGGCAGTACCGGAGGAACCGATATTATTGCCGCCATCGTTCATAAATACCGGGATGTTTCGTTAGGCCGTATCATCATGTTTTGTGATATCATCATTATCGGTTCAAGTTATTTTGTTCTCCACGACTGGGAAAAAGTTGTTTACGGTTATGTTATGATGTTTATTTCCAGTTTCGTTCTCGACCAAATTGTCAACAGCAACCGCCAATCTGTCCAATTCTTTATCATCTCCAAACATTACGAAGAAATAGGACATCATATCAACAAAGATATGCACCGCGGCGTAACCATCATCGACGGAATGGGAATGTACACGAACTCAGGAGTAAAAATCCTGTTTGTCCTTGCCAAAAAACGCGAGTCAAATTATATCTTCCGCCTCATCCAGGATATAGATCCGGATGCTTTCGTATCGCAGAGTGCTGTTATCGGGGTTTATGGAAAAGGATTCGACCATATCAAAATCAAGCAACACAAAGCTGAGGAAAAAGAAGACGAATCCAATAAAGAACTGCCCAAGGCTTAATCATTATGAATGAAAATCTGGTTCAAATTGTTGCCCAATGGATGAAAAACATAGGGATAGAACATGCCCATATCCATCTCTGGAGTGTTCGCCTCGTCATTCTATTGGGCATTATCCTTGTTTCCTATACGATTACCAAGATTTTTCATCACATTATTATCCCAACTATCCATAAAATCACCAAACGCACCAAAGTAACTTGGGATGATTACCTTTTCAACGAAAAAACCTTGACGGCATTTTGTCGCCTCATCCCACCTTTGATGTGGTATCTTCTTTTGCCTTTTGCTTTCGATGCAGATGACGTTATTCTGGATATTTTGCTCCGGGGTTGCCTGGTTTATCTGATTATCGCGATTATCCGATTGGTCAGCACCATCCTGAATTTCCTTTACGAGATGTCGAACGAGCACGAGCGGCTCCGGAACCGTCCGCTGAAAGGCATTTACCAGATGCTGAACCTCGTCGTCATCGGAGTCGGGATGATTCTTATCGTCAGCATCATCATCAACCAAAATGCCACTTCCATATTAGCCGGATTAGGAGCTTCCGCCGCCATCCTCATGTTGGTTTTCAAAGATAGCATCCTGGGATTGGTTGCCGGCATCCAATTATCGGCCAACGACATGCTCCGCCCGGGAGATTGGATTACGATGAATAAGTATGAAGCCAATGGATTCGTCCTGGAAGTTTCGCTAACTACCGTAAAAGTCCAGAATTTCGACAAAACCATTGTTACAATTCCTCCTTACGCCCTGGTCAGCGATTCTTTCCAAAACTGGAGGGCCATGTTTGAAAGCGGCGGGAGGCGAATCAAACGCTCTTTACTTATCGACGTGAGAAGTATCCATCCCTGCACTCCGGAAGAAATCGAAAACTACAAGCACAAGAACCTCTGGAAAGTTGAAGAAAGTGAAATCGAATATCCGCTCATCAATATGGAAGCTTTCCGCCTCTATGCGCTGGATTATCTCCGGAACCGGAAAGATATCAACCTGGAAATGTATCTGATGATCCGCCAGCTTCAGCCGACCTCCGAGGGATATCCGTTGGAAATCTATTGCTTCACGACAAACAAGGATTGGGTCTTGTATGAAGACACCCAGACGGCCGTTTTCAACCATCTCATCGGCATTCTGCCTGAATTCGGTTTGCGTCTTTACCAGAAACCGACCGTCGGGAGCCTCGAACTGTCTTAAATCTTGATATAAATCTGTTTCTTATAAAGGAAATACCCCGGAATCCAGTTCAACAAGACGAAAAAGATTGCCCAAGCCAGCGAACCTCCGTAATTCCCGAAAAGCGGTACGAAAACATCATTGTAAACATATCCCTGGAAACTTCCCAGCAATGTTGCCAGCACGGCGGCCTGCACATACAGGTACAGCGGATTTATCCCAAACGATTCAAAGAACATCGTCCAGTTTTTCTTCTTGTTTATATCAATAATCCAGACCAGCAACGCGAGCAGGAGCGACCCCAGACCGCAAGTCGTCAGCACAAAGGTGCTGCTCCATATTTTTTTATTGATCGGACAGCCGTAGCTCAGGAGCAAACCGGCAAACGTGAGGATCGTACCGAAAATAAATATCCGGCAAGTCAGTTTTTCCACATCTTTCTTATAATCCAAAATCATTTTCCCGACGTAGAAACCGAAAAGAACGTGGGCGACGCTTCCCAAACAGCTGAGCAACCCTTCGGGATCGAACGCGATCACCGTCCCGTCGGCCATCGTATCCGTGTACATATGGGTTTCACCCAAAACAGCCCGGTCCACGGCCGCGATGATGCTTTCCGGCGAAAGATCCAGGCTTCCGGTTATCGCCAGCAAGGCCCAATAGAAAATAAGAATGAACACGGCGGTATGCAACAAATATTTATGGTTGATGCTAAGCCCGATGAGCGACCCGATACCGTAAGCCAAGGCCAGCCTTTGCATGACGCCGAGTATCCGCAAGTGTTCAAAATTGGAAAATCCGTTGTTCCAAAGATGATTGAACAGGTTCAAGCCGAGCCCGACCAGGAAAATGACCACCGTACGGCGAATGATCTTCTTCACGCTCTCGGCCGACCATTGGAAATTGTATTTCCGGAGCGAAAAATACATGGATACACCCATGATGAACATAAAAAAGGGAAAAACCAGGTCGGTGGGAGTGAAGCCATTCCAATGTGCATGCCGAAGGGGCGCAAAAACATATTCCCACGAGCCGGGATCGTTTACCAAAATCATCCCCGAAATCGTAATGCCTCGCATCACGTCGAGAGACAGCAGTCTGCTTGTTTGTGCCATTTTAGATATTTTATTTAGGTTATTATTTTAGCCTCAAATATACTATCTTCTCCTTAAAATACGTTTACCCGGCTTGAAAATTATTCGTCCGCCGCCGTGCGGGTTATTTGTAAAGTTACAAATAGCCAGATACGGCGTATCTAAGCATTTGTAAAGTTACAAGTAACCAGATACGGCGTATCTGGCCATTTGTAAAATGAAAAGTGATTAGATACGCCGTATCTGGGCATTTTTAAAACTAAAAGTAACTAGATACGCCGTATCTGGGCATTTTTAAAACTAAAAGTGATTAGATACGCCGTATCTGGCTACTTTTAAAACTAAAAGTAACCATCCAACCCTTTTCTATATTATCATATATCTTTTTATCTTTTTCTTTTAAATGAAATGATGATAATTATATCCGGTTGATATGGTTAAAACTTTTTCGGGCGATTTCTTGCATTTGAAGTTATCAAATCCTGCGGTTCCGGTTATGAAAAGGATACGAACAAGGGGAGTTGCAGCTATCTTCTTTATATTTTGAAGGTTGTCCGGGCAGGTTTTCCCCCTGTTGATAAACATGGTGTTGGAAAAGTTTTTGTCTTGAGGGGTGTCGAAACCGTGTATAAAAGGCGTGGATATTGCGTCGCAAATAAATGGTTGTTTTGTTTGGAGTTTCGGGCTGGGGGCGTGTATGGACAAGATTGGGAATCCTGCAAGTTCTTTTTTTCATTTTGTGTGCACGAGTTTTCCGCAGGTTTTGAACGGGATTTAAAAGGAATTTGAACATCATTCCTTACCTTTGCCGGAAAAACGAAGATATGCGCAAATTAAAAGTAACCGAAATGAACCGCCTGACTCCGGAGGCCTATCGGGAAAGCCGCAAACTGCCTCTGATTGTGGTGCTTGACCATGTCAGGAGTTTGAACAACGTCGGTTCGGTCTTTCGGACGTCCGATGCGTTCCGCGTGGAGGCCATTTACTTGTGCGGCATCACGGCGTGCCCTCCGAATGCCGAAATTCACAAGACAGCTTTGGGTGCGGAGGATTCTGTCGGTTGGAAATACTTCAAAGATACCCACGAGGCTGTTGAAAACTTGAAGGAAAACGGTTATACGGTGTGCGCCGTGGAACAGGCCGAGGGCAGTACGATGCTGGACGAGTTGCAGTTGGATGCGAAGAAGAAATATGCCATCGTTTTGGGGAACGAGGTGAAAGGGGTGCAGCAATCGGTGGTGGATTCTTGCGATATGTGCATTGAAATCCCGCAATACGGGACGAAGCATTCGCTCAACGTGTCGGTGACGGCGGGAATCCTGATTTGGGAGTTCTTTCGCGCATTGAGCAGCGAGTTATAACAGCCCGTTTTCCACCAAAACCACAATCCGTTCCGTCAGCTTGTCTTTTCCTGCCGGGTCGTATTCCGCTTTCAGGCTGGCGCCGAACATTCCGGCAAAGATATTCCAGAAATTGGCGCGGAAACCGCCGAGGAAAGCTTTGGCCAGCTGGAAACTGGTCTGGTTACACTCGCGGTCTATCAGCCGGATAAGTAATTTGCCCTGGGCGAAGGTGAGTTTTTTCATCATTGGCTTGTATTCTTCAAAGAGCTCCTTTTCCATACGCTTCAGATGCTCGTGTTTGGACTTTTCATCGGGCAGGGTTTCAATATATTCATAGGTTTCAATCAAGGTATCGTAGATTAACTTGGCGTAGGGAAGTGTTTTCTTGACGTCACGCACCAGTTTCCAATATCGCTGTTCTTCGCGGCGGTTGCGGAAACGGATTTGCGGGTAAATATAAATGTCGCGAATGTTGACAATGGCAATGGTATCTGTTCCATCAACGTAGGCTTGCCGGAAACCCTTCGGCAAGACGTTCATGGGGACGGATTCGTCCTGTCCTTGCGCGAAGGAAGACATACAGGCAATCCACAGCACGACAATAGAATATAAGATTCTGTCTTTCATCGTTGCAAAAATAGGAAACTTTTCTTTCAACTGTATTTTGGATTCGGAATATAATCCGTAATTTTGGCGTTGTATAATTTTAAACCGTCACTTAACTATGAAATATCGTTTACTTTTATCCGGAGCCTTGTTTTTATTCTTTTCATTTTTGAGAGCAGAGAATTTACGTTTTCCAGATGTCCGCGCTTGTGCTTTGGGCGAGAATGGAGTGATGTTATCGGCTGCCTTCAATCCGGCTCTTATTCCGCTGTCTTCCGAGAAATCCGTTGAACTGTCGTATATTAATCGCTATATGTTGAAGGAGCTTGGGACGGTTTCAGCCAGTTTTCAATATCCTAACGACAAGTTATCAACCGGTGTTTTTGTTTCCTCTTTCGGCTATGAGGAATATCGGGAGACGCTTTTCAGGCTTGCCGTCGGGAAAAAGTTGGGAGAACACTGGGCATTGGGCATCGGGTTTCAATACAGCTTCATCCAATCGGTTGCTTGGGAGCATATTCCGTCTCGTTTATCTACCGATATCGGTGTGTTTTATATTCCGGTGGATAAATTGTCGGTAGGTTTGTTGATAAAAGATTTCCCTTCCGTCAAGATGAACCTTCAAACTCTTGATTTGGATAGTTTTGAATCTTTCAACATACAAGTTGGTTTTCAATATGAAGTTATAAACAATGCGTTGATAGCTTTATACGCGGGAATAGACCAAAAGTATCGAATTATCGGAGGTCTCGGACTTGAGTATGTATTTAAGGATTGTTTTTATTTGCGGGGAGGGGTTAAGATTTCTCCGTTGCTGCCGACTTTGGGGATAGGATACCAGTTAAAGCGTTTTCGCCTGGATGTATCGACCATGTATCACTCGGTTTTAGGCATATCGCTGGCTGCCGGTTTATCGTTTCATTTTTAAAGGAAAAAAACTATGGAAAAATTGTTGGTAATCTTGTTTATGTATTTGTTGATTAGTTGTTATTCTGTTGATGCTCAAGAATCTTATTCTGTTGATAAATGGAGGGAATATATTGAGGAAATGGCCGAGGCAACCGGGAATGAAGAACAGGCCGAAACCCTTTATAGCGAATTGTCTTACCTTTCCGAACATCCTTTCGACCTGAATACGGCCACTCGCGAACAGTTGCAACGTCTTCCTTTCCTCTCCGACAACCAGATTGAAGCGTTATTGGCGTATTGTCGGCGCTACGGTCCGATGTTGACACTTTACGAATTGCAAGGAATCCGTGAATTGGATGCGCAAACCATTCTGTTGTTATTGCCTTTCGTGCAAGTCAGTGGAAATATAGTTGAAAATAGGCCGGCTACCGTTAAAAACCTGTTTAAATATGGAAAGAATGAGCTGCAAATCAGATATGACCATTGTTTTCAACAAAAAGCGGGCTATCGTTCATATTCCGACAGTATATTGGATAAATATCCGAACCGGAAATACCTGGGCGAGCCTTTCTACACTTCCGTCCGTTATTCCTACGCCTTCGAAGACTATTTGCAGATGGGCGTTTTAGCCGAGAAAGACATGGGCGAACCTTTTTGGAAACCGCAACATAAAGGTTATGATTTCTATTCCTTCCATTTCCTCCTGCGGGAACGGGGATGGTTGAAAACTTTGGCTTTGGGCGATTATAAAATCTCGTTCGGACAAGGATTGGTTATCAGTAATGATTTTACGCCCAGTCGCTCGGCGTTGGTTTCGCAAGCCGAACGGAGAAACAACGGTTTTCGGCGTCACTTTTCAACCAATGAACAGGATTTCTTCCGCGGAGCAGCGTTTACCTTGCGTTTTGGAAATTGGGATATCAGTACATTCTATTCCCGGAGAAAAAGGGATGCAGCCATCGAGAAAGATACGTTTCCTTCCCTTCAAACATCCGGTTTGCACCGGCTTCCCCGTGATTATGAAAAAAGACATACGCTCGTCATGCAGACATACGGTGGAAACATTCGTTTTGCTCTTCCTTGGATGCATATAGGAGCTACCGCCATCCGTTATGATTTCGGAGGAAACTACATGAATCCGGATTTGAGATTATACAACCTGTTTTATTTTAGAGGAAAAGAGAATATCAACATGGGTGTTGATTATATGCTGAAAAATCGATGGATAAAATTCTACGGAGAGACGGCACGCTCGTGGAACGGGGCTTGGGCTACTTTGAATGCATTGCAGCTCACGCCCGTGTCGTATCTTTCAGCTTTATTGCTCTATCGCTATTACGACCGCCGTTATCAGGCTTATTTTGCCAATGCATTTTCCCAGGGGAGTGTGCAGAATGAATCCGGATTTTATTTAGGACTCCAATGGGTTCCTTTTCCTTATTGGAAATTCTCGGGATATGCCGACATCTTTCGTTTCCCTTGGCTTCGTTACGGAATAGACACACCATCGTCGGGAAAAGAATATATGTTGCAGACGGATTATTCGAAAGGAGAAAAAATATCTACTTATCTGCGTTATAAATATAAGAATAGGGAAGAAAGCAGTCAGCAGCACCGGCTTCGCTATCAGATATCCTGGAGTATAGGGAAAAATCTGGTATTTCGTTCTTCGGCAGATGCGATTCTTTATGTTTCTCCCGAAAAAGAAAAAAGAAGAGGATATATGATAGCACAAAGCGCAGGTTGGAAACCGGAGAAACTTCCCGTGCAAATGGATTTCTATCTGGCTTATTTTCATACGGATGATTATTATACACGTATCAGTTCCTATGAAAAGAATATACTTTATGCCTTTTATATGCCGTCGTTCTACGGAGAGGGCATCCGGCTTGCTTTTTCTTTACGCTGGAATTTATTGAGAAACTTATCGCTTTCTGCTAAGCTGGCTCATTCTTATTATATGGATAGGAATACGATTGGAACCGATACGGAACAAATAGACGGGCATCATAAGACCGATCTTTACGCTCTTTTGATTTGGAAATTCTGAATAAACAGGGTAGCTTTGTGAAAAAATAATTGAATTATGATTTTTGACAGTATTGTTTATGGCCCGGTACACAGCCGTCGTTTAGGGGTTTCCCTCGGAGTAAATCTTTTTCCTACGGATGGAAAACTTTGTACCTTTGATTGTATCTATTGCGAATGTGGTTATAATAACGATCATCGGCCGCATAGGAAAATGCCTAAAAGGGATGAAGTCCGTGAATCTTTAATCCAAAAGCTCGAAGCGATGAAGTCTGAAGGCGTATTGCCCGATGTCATTACGTTTGCAGGAAATGGCGAGCCTACCGTGCATCCCGATTTCGCGGGCATTATCGACGATACGATTGCTTTGCGCGACCAGCATTGCCCGTCGGCGAAGATTGCTGTTCTTTCCAACTCCACGATGTTGGACAAGGAAGAAGTCTTCGAAGCGCTTTGCAAGATTGAAGACAATATCATGAAATTGGATTCGGTACTCGACTCCCGTATCCGCCAGATTAACGACCCTAACCAGCCAGGTTTTTGTTTTGAGAAATTGCTTAAGAATCTTTGCCGTTTCCAGGGAAATCTGATTATCCAGACGATGTTCCTCCACGGAGAACGCAACGGCGAACCGGTTGACAACATGAGTGAAGAGGACATTGCCGGATGGATCCGGGCATTAAAACAGATAAGGCCCCGGCAGGTTATGATTTATACTATCGACCGTCCTACGCCGCTTTATACCCTCCGGAAAGCTACCCACGAAGAATTGGATGCGATTGCAGAGCGGGCAAGAAAAGAAGGATTCGACGTAACCGTTTCTTACTAATCATCAACAAAAAAGGCCTTTATTATTGCTAATAAAGACCTTTTTGTGAGTTGTCTCACGAGGATTCGAACCTCGACAGACAGAACCAAAAACTGTAGTGCTACCATTACACCATGAGACAATCCTCTGCTTCCTAAAAGCGTTGCAAAGATAGGAACTGCTTCCTATCCCTGCAAATATTTTCACATTATTTTTACTTCGCGATGAGCAAATAGTAATTTTTCTTTCCTTTTTGAACCAAAAGGTACTTTCCGTCCAACAAATTGTCTGCGTTGACAACCTTATCAACGTCTGTTACTTTCTCTTTGTTGATACTTACGCCGCCGCTTTGGATCAGTTTGCGCATCTCGCCTTTCGACGGGAAGACCGGAGCTTTCTCCGTGCAGAGCTCGAGCAATTTGATGCCGCCGCTGATTTCATCGCGCGATACTTCGAATTGCGGGACTCCGTTGAACACGTCGAGCAGCGTCGCTTCGTCGAGTTTGCGCAAAGCCTCGGAAGTCGCGTTGCCGAAAAGGATATTCGAAGCCTCGACAGCTGCGTTGTAGTCTTCCTCGGAATGTACCATGACGGTTACCTCCTTCGCCAGCCGTTTCTGCAACGGACGGAGATGCGGAGCAGCCGCCTGTTCGGCAATCAGCCCCTCGATTTCCTCTTTGGAGAGCGACGTGAAGATTTTGATATATCTTTCGGCGTCGGCATCCGATACGTTCAGCCAGAACTGGTAGAACTTATACGGAGAAGTATATCGCCGGTCGAGCCAGATGTTGCCCGATTCCGTTTTGCCGAACTTGCCGCCGTCGGCCTTCGTAATCAGCGGGCAGGTGAGCGCGAACACTTCGCCGCCATTGGTACGGCGGATTAATTCGGCGCCGGTCGTGATATTGCCCCACTGGTCGGAACCTCCCATCTGAAGTTTGCAGTTTTTATGTTCGTATAAATACAGGAAGTCGTATCCTTGGAGCAACTGGTAAGTAAATTCGGTGAACGAAAGACCGTCGCGCGCTTCACCATTCAGACGTTTCTGGACAGAATCTTTCGCCATCATATAGTTTACGGTGATGTGCTTTCCTACGGTACGCGCGAAGTCGAGGAAGGTAAAATCTTTCATCCAGTCGTAATTGTTTACCAGTTCCGCTTTGTTGGGCGCATCGGATTCAAAATCCAAGAATCTGCTTAGTTGTTTTTTGATACATTCCTGGTTGTGGCGCAGGGTTTCTTCGTCGAGCAAATTGCGTTCCTGCGATTTGCCGGATGGGTCGCCAATCATGCCGGTAGCTCCTCCGATCAGCGCCAGAGGCTTATGTCCGCATCGCTGGAAATGTTTCAGAATCATGATACCGCACAAATGTCCGATGTGCAGTGAATCGGCTGTAGGATCAATGCCCACGTAACCTGTTACCATCTCTTTTTCCAGCAATTCTTCGGTGCCGGGCATCATGGTATGCACCATTCCGCGCCATGTTAGTTCTTCTACAAAATTCATCGTCTTAGTTATTCATTATAAATAGATTTAGTGGGGGCAAAGATAAGACTTTTTGTGCGAGTTATCTCTTTGTCGGGGCAATTTTCCTTGTTTGGCGGTCTCAAACGTTCCTTTTTCGATTGGGAGCATGCCAAATCCGTCTTTTTCCGGCTGTGTAAGTTTACACGGAGCCAGAGCCGCCGGCTCTAAGGCCATGTAAGTTTACATGAAGCTAGAGCTGCCGGCTCTAGGGCTATGTAAGTTTACATGAAGCCAGAGCTGCCGGCTCTAAGGCTATGTAAGTTTACACGGAGCCAGAGCTGCCGGCTCTAGGGCCATGTAAGTTTACACGGAGCTAGAGCTGCCGGCTCTGAGGCTGTGTAAAGTTGCACGGTTCTTAGAGCTGCCGGCTCTTGCTTCCTTTCAGTTGAAAAATGACCAGATCCGCCGGCTCTGGGAACTTTTCAGAAAAAAAGTAGCCAGAGCTGCCAGCTCTACGAACTTTTCGGAAAAAAGGTTGCCAGAGCTGCCGGCTCTTGCGACCTTTCGGTTGAAAAATAGCCAGATCCGCCGGCTCTGAGAACTTTTCAAGTGATTTTGGATTAGAGCTGCCGGCTCTGACAACTTTTTAATCGAGAGGAAACCTGAACTGGCAGGCGCGGGCATTCTTTTCAACCTGTTTGGCCAGTTCTTCCGGGGAAATGCCGAGAATTTGCGCCGCGTTTTGGTAGATATCGCCGATGGAGACAGGAGCCTCGTCGGTTTCCAGGAACAGCCGCCCGGGCCAGGCTTCGCGGAGGGCTTCCGGATGGAAATGCAGGCCGAAAGAGAGGTAAAAACCTTCGCGGAGCAGCTGTCCGGCCAGTTCGCCCTTTCCGCGGAAACCGTGGACAATCCAAGGCATCGACGGGCGGAGGCGTTTGTGCTCGGCCAGAAGGTCGCCCCAGGTCTTTACGGCATGGATGATGAGCGGTTTCTGCCATTTTTCCGCCCGGAGCGCCTGCCCGCGGAAGATTTCTTGCTGGAGCGGGTAGGAGGCGGCCGAAAGTTTGTCCAGTCCGGCCTCGCCGATGGCGGCCACGTTCTTTTCTCCGGAAAGGAGGGCGTCCAGCTCGGCAAACTGGGTGTTTTTATCTTGGATATACCAGGGGTGGATGCCGCACGAAATCAGGGAATCCCGTGGGATGGCGGAATCTTTCCCGACGATGTAATTGACGATAGTTTTCCCGCCGGCGGCATTTCCCGGATGGCTGTGGAGGTTGAAGAAGGCAGATTCGTCCATAGGCAGGTTTATGCTCAGGGTTTGCATTAAGGGACAGGGTCGTATCCGCTTCCTCCCCAGGGATGGCAGCGCATGAGGCGGCGGATGGTGAGGTATAAACCTTTGATCGGGCCGTATTTTTTCAGGGCTTCTATGGCATATTGCGAGCAGGTGGGCGTGAAGCGGCACGACGGAGGTGTCATCGGCGAAATGCAATATTTATAGAAGTAAACCGGCAGGAGCAGGAGATAGGTGAAGAAGCGTTTCATGATTCCAGCTTGTCTTTCAAGAGGCGGATGGTTTTGTCCATCGCTTTTTCCATATCGGCAAACGGATGGATTTTTCCGTCGATGTAGATGAAGGCTATCAGCAGTTTTTTGTTCTTGTTTTCCAGCATTTCCACCAGTTCGTGTTTCCGGGTGCGGTAGCTTTCTCTCGCCAGCCTTTTAAGATGGTTTCTTTGTACGGCATGCCTGAATTTTTTCTTGGCAACACTGATCAGGATAGACGATTTGGCAGGGATGAGGCATTCGTCGTCGTCGAGAGGCAAAAAAATAACCCGCCATGGAAATGCTACGAACGAGCGGCCTTTAGCAAACAGCAGGTCGATATAGCGTTTCCATGACAGGCGTTCATCTTTTGAAAGGGTGTGCTTTTTTTCAGCCATTTCAGAGATTAGTCACCCATTTCTTTCTTCAAATATTGTTCCAAAGCCGCTGTCATCGACGGAGCTTCAGGCGTAGGAGCTTCTACATCCAGGCGCAATCCGGCGTCTTTTACCGCTTTGGCCGTGGAAGGGCCGAAACATCCGATGCGGATATCGTCTTGCTTGAAATCCGGGAAGTTTTTCAGCAGGGAAGAGATTCCGGCAGGACTGAAGAAAACCAGCATGTCGTAGTCGAATTTCTCGTCTTTCGTGAAATCATTGCTGACCGTACGGTACATGATGGCTTCTTTGAAGTTGATTTTCTTTGCTTCCAGCAACTGACGCAGATCGTCTTTATGGACGTCTGAAACGGGAATCAAGTACTTCTCTTTGGGATGTTTGGCTATAAGCGTTACTAATTCATCTTGTTTTCCGCTTTGGGCGAAAAAGATTTTCCGTTTTCTGTAAACGATGTATTTTTGCAGATAAACTGCAATCGCTTCAGTCATACAGAAATACTTCATGGTCTCCGGGATAGTGATGCGTAATTCTTCACACAATCTGAAGAAATGGTCAATAGCCGTGCGTGCTGTGAATACGATAGCTGAATAATCCAAAATAGATATCCGCTGCTGTCTGAATTCTTTGGAAGATAAAGGCTCTACCTTGATGAACGGACGGAAGTTGATTTCTACACCATACTTTTGAGCGATATCAAAGTAAGGAGACTTTTCTGAAGCCGGCTTGGGTTGTGATACTAATAGTTTTTTGATGTTCAATGCCATATAGCACTTTAATCGATAAAGTTATACAAATAAATAATACCCTTATACAAGAAGAATAAGGGTACTATTTCCTGGCCGCAAAGATACAAACTAATGTAGAATAAACCTTTATTTTTAATGTAAAATATACGCATTATCTTGTAAATTATTGCAAAACGACACAAAATGAAAAGAGTTACAAACAAGATTATCGGAATCATCCGGTCTATACCGACAAAAATCAACCAAATTGCCGGAATGTAGAGGGTAGTTCCCCAAATGCTGATGATGGCATCATATCCTGTTTTCCACCATTGGTATTTCTCGGAATCTCCGAACACCATGCCGAGTACGAAATAGAAGAATTGTTTGAAAAGGAAATAGAGGGCTATAGCTGCCGTGTAGCAACTGATTTCATAGATGATTTTATGGATATTTTCTGCCTGACTGTAACCTGATTCGCGTAGGAATACAAATAAAATCAATCCGCAGAGGAGAATAGGTTGGAGTAGCATGAAAGTATGAAAGAACTGATTCTTCTTAACCGGAGTTTCAAACAGGCTTTCCCGCTTTTTGACAGACCAAATGTTTCTTATCATCTTCATGAAAAGATGGATGTTGTAGCGGAAGAAGATGGCAAAAATGGTCAAAAGAATCAATAGGAAAGATACCAGCAAATCGTCTGTTTGCTGCCCATCCCAAAGATGTATGCCAACATAACCTTCAAACATATTAATTTAATTATTCTTTCCGGAGATAATTCGTTTTATCTCATTGAGCTTGTTCAGAGCTTCGATAGGAGTGAGGTTATTTACATCCAGATTCAGGATTTCATCGCGTACCTGACTTAAAACCGGATCATCCAGTTGGAAAAAACTTAATTGGTAACCTGAAGAGGATTGCCGGTTTATTTGTCGGATATTTTTATTTTCGCTGATGCCATCTTGCCGGTTTTCTCGTTCTAACAGTTTTAGAATTTCATTTGCTCTGTCAACGATGCTTTTGGGCATTCCGGCCATTTTGGCTACATGGATACCAAAGCTGTGCTCACTTCCGCCCCGGACAAGTTTACGGAGAAAAACGACTTTATTGCCTACTTCTTTTACGGCTATATTGTAGTTTTTGATGCGCGGAAATGTTTTTTCCATTTCATTCAGTTCGTGATAATGGGTAGCAAAGAGCGTCTTGGCATGGGCATTCGGATGCTCGTGAATATATTCTACAATGGCCCAGGCAATGGAAATGCCGTCGTAGGTACTTGTTCCTCGTCCCAATTCATCAAAAAGAACCAGACTTCGTGAAGTCATGTTGTTCAAGATAGCAGCGGCTTCATTCATTTCAACCATGAATGTGGATTCACCGACTGAGATATTGTCTGAAGCTCCAACACGCGTGAATATTTTATCAACGATACCGATCCGGGCACTTTCCGCAGGGACAAAGCATCCTATTTGAGCCAGTAAAGTGATTAAGGCTGTTTGGCGAAGCAAGGCTGATTTACCGGCCATGTTCGGCCCGGTGATGATGATGATCTGTTGTTTTTCCTCATCCAGAAAAACGTCATTAGCGATATAGCTTTCTCCCGGAGCCATCT
This sequence comes from uncultured Parabacteroides sp., assembly GCA_944326775.1. GTDB lineage: Bacteria > Bacteroidota > Bacteroidia > Bacteroidales > Tannerellaceae > Parabacteroides. Next base: position 3,242 of record CALVFH010000020.1, on the reverse strand, counting down.
GTTTTTCGATGACTGGGTGTCTGCCGGCTTTGATATCGATAACTTCCGATTCATCAATAACAGGACGGATATATCGGTTGTTTTTAGCCGCTTTGGCAAAGGAAAGCAAACAATCCAATCGTCCTACTAAGTTTGCATTACATTGGATCGGTGGAATATATTCGGTCAGGCAAAGAACCAGTTCATTGAATAGTCGGATTTCAAGAGAGATGATTTTCTCCTGAGCTCCTAAAATTTTTTCTTCATATTCTTTCAGTTCTTCTGTGATGTAACGTTCTGCATTGACAGTCGTTTGTTTGCGTATCCATTCTTGCGGAACTTTATTTTTATGTGCATTCCGTACTTCCAGATAATAACCGAATACATTATTAAACCCGATTTTCAAATTGGGAATACCGGTAGTTTCTATTTCGCGTTGCTGAATTTTTAAAAGGTAATCTTTCCCGGAATAAGCTATGTCGCGCAATTCATCGAGTTCCGTATTTACACCTTGTGCGATAACGCCTCCTTTATTTATCATAGAAGGAGGATCGTTGTTTATTTCTTTATCAATTCTTTCGCGTATTAATTGGCATCCGTTCATTTGTTCTCCGATACGGCACAGAGTAGGTTCTCCGCTTTTTTCGCAAATTTTTTTGATTTCTTCAACAGCACGAAGAGCCACTTTCAATTGTACGACTTCCCGTGGAGTAACCCTGCCGACTGCTACTTTCGAAATGATGCGTTCCAAGTCGCCTATCTGTTCTAATTGATAATCCAATTCATCTTTGATATCGGGCTGACGGAAGAAATATTCCACTACGTTGAGGCGTTCTTCTATGGGCTTGACATCCTTTAGGGGGAAAAGCAACCATCGACGTAACATTCGTGAACCCATTGGTGAGATAGTTTTATCGATTACATCGAGTAAACTCGTACCGTCTTCGTTCATTGGGGAGACGAGTTCTAGGTTGCGTACCGTAAATTTGTCAAGTCGTACGTAACGTTCTTCTTCAATGCGTGAAAGTGATGTGATGTGTTGAATGTGGGTATGTTCGGTGATATCAAGATAATGCAAGATAGCGCCTGCAGCTACAATTCCCAATTTCAGATGGTCTATTCCAAAGCCTTTTAGGTTTTTGGTTTCAAAATGTTTCAACAAACGCTCAGAGGCTGTTTCATAATTGAAAACCCAATCGTCAAGCTCAAAGATGAAAAAACGTGGACCGAAACATTCTTCAAAATGTTTTTTTTCTCCTCGTTTTATTAAGACTTCTTTAGGTGAGAAATTGTTGAGAAGTTTGTCTATATAATCGTTTTTCCCTTCAGCTGTCATGAATTCTCCCGTCGAGATGTCGAGCAAGGCAATACCGCATTGCGATTTATCGAAGTGAATAGCTGCCAGGAAATTATTTTCTTTATGGTTTAAGATATTGTCATTGATAGATACTCCCGGTGTGACCAATTCTGTAATACCTCGTTTTACCAACTTTTTGGTCATTTTAGGATCTTCCAATTGATCACAGATAGCTACACGTTTACCTGCACGCACTAATTTGGGAAGATAAGTATCAAGTGCATGATATGGAAAACCTGCCATTTCTATGGTTTCCCCTCCGACACCATTGTTTCGTTTTGTTTGTACGATACCTAAAATTTCAGCACCTGTTACGGCATCTTTGCCATACATTTCATAAAAGTCGCCTACACGAAACAAAAGAATTGCATCTGGATGTTGAGCCTTTATCTGAAAATATTGCTTCATTAAAGGCGTTTCCACTATTTTTGCCACATTTTATCTGGTTAAAATCCTTGGCAAAGATAATGTTTTTTTGTCGAAATTCAGAGGGGCTGTATCGTCAAAACTCGTGTATAGTTTTGTGGATATACACGATAAGCATCAAATACCGAACGGGCGGTACAACCAACTCCTGTAGTGGCATAATCCAGATTTAATGTAATGCCGTTCAGGCGCTTCAATTGATAAGTGTACATTGCCTTAGTCAGATTATCTGTTGAATATGGGTAAGCATTAAAATTAAACCATTTGTCCATTCGGAATAAGAGGCCTTTTCCTGAAGTATCTGTCATTCGAAGCCAGCGATTGTCTGTCCGAAGTCCATAATCTTGAGGAAGGAGGTAAGGTTCGTACATCTTATCTACGGTTGAATGGTAGATACCTACCTTATAACCTGTTTTCCGATCCGGATAGTTTTCCTGCGGACCTCGGCCATACCAGTCAATTTGATTTAGTGAATTATCTAATGTCAAACATACTCCGATACGAGGCAGCCAAAGTGGCATCTTTCCTTGAGGAAGTACAGTATGACATATCGTTATATTTCCATCTCCTGAAATTGTATAGGTAAATAGGTTTTCAAATCCATTGCATTGTTGTCCGGAAATATACAGGTCTTTTTGCTCTAAATCCCCGCTTCCTGTCCGACAAATCTCTCGAACTCGAATAATAGCTTTACCAGCTATTGTATCTGCTTGAACAGACATGGGATAGGAGGTAAGTTTGTCTATGCCGGTTGAATAATATTCTGTAGCTACTTGTTGTCCGAATCCTTCTTTCCAGTTTTTGGAATAAGCATTAAATGAACACCATTGGTCTTGTTCATTGGCAAGGGGGGCTCGCCAGACATTTAATTTTAATGGTTCGCGGAGCATCTCTTTTCCGTCATATTGAAGAGAGGTCAACTTTCCTTGTTCGAAAATATATTCAAAACGATTTCCTGAAACAATCCATTTTCCGTTTTTTTGCGATAAGGTGACTGCCGGGAGAGATGTTTTCGGTACATGTTCTGAAGTGCGATGCCATGGTAAGTCCAGTTGTTCCCAAGCCACTTCGAAATCTGCCGGAGCCCATAATTCTGCTTTTTTAAGTGATGAGCTAAGGGTTATTCGGTATTCTGTATCCGGTTGTATCTCTTTTGGTTTATGAAAAGGAATCTGTACTTTTGTACGGGATAAAGGAGCTATCGGACAATTCAATTCTCCTTCTTCCAGAATCTTTCCATCTGCTTCAAGGAACCAACGTGTCCGATAATGTGAAGCATTTAGAAAATGATTTCGGTTCCAAATTTCTACCCAGCCGTTTTCAGCATCTAACCAAGAGAAAGCGAGGGGTTGCACGTTTTTTTTCATTTGCCACATTTCTGGTTGTACTTTTCTGTCGGGCCAGATGCTTCCGTATGTACGAGCGCCAATACCGTAACTAAAGAAGGTTCCTTTATCCGTTTCTTTTTCAAAATCGAGCC
>CALVFH010000019.1 GCA_944326775.1 uncultured Parabacteroides sp. | reverse complement strand
GCGGGCTATGTCTCTCCCGTAATTGTTAATCATTGAAACTTATTAATAACCTCAATATTAACAATTAAATTATTAAATGATTATGAACAAGAGAATTTCTACTCTATTTGCAGCGAGCTTGTTATTCAGCTCGGTGTTTGGTAGTAGTGTTTGGGCAGAAAATCTGGAGGATGTAGCTGGTAACGGCAACTACTACAAGATTCTTCGTTCTGCACAGTATAAGAATACTACTGCCAGCCAGTGGGAGGATGTAACTAAAGGTACAAATGATTTGTATTTGGTCTTAGACAAAGATGGTAATCTGTCAATGACAGGTAATGTTACTGACAGTAATATTAAAGATGCTACATGGAAAGTGACCAAAAATAGTGATGGCACTTATACCTTGGTAACAGCTTCCGGCCATACGTTAAAGAAAGTTTCTGGTCTTACAGAGCAGACTAAGTTCTATTCGGTAGATTATAAAGGCAATGCTGGTACAGGTAATTCTACAGACAATGCATTTTCTATCGATTATAAAGGTGGTGCAGGTAATCTGCAAATGGCATGGGCTGCTGATCCGGCTAAAAGTGGCTGGGAGTTGACAGCAGCAAGTGGTGAAACTATTTATGATTTGCTCTTCAACTTGGTTGACGTTACAGAAAGTGTGACAGATAGCGATTTGAATGATTTCTTCAACACAAAAGGTTTCAACTTGGCTGTAAATTATGATTCTAAGAATTATACTTTAGCTGAGAATATCTTCGGTGGAACAAGCCGTATTTGGGCATTCCAAGTAAAAGCGGCCAATACAACAAATCAAGCTACGGATGCTAATGGTAATTTTATCGGTTATAAGCTTTCTACTAAAGGAGCCAACGGACAGGATTTGGTTATCCCGGCTGGTATGTATTTCTTTACAGACCGTGTATTAAAATCTGGTGTTGACGTTCCTACTAAGGCAGAAGATATTGACTGGTTGGCATCTTCTTTGATTATGGTCAGCCCGAAGCAGACTGTAGAAACTACAATGGTGGATCGCGCTAAAGGTCAAGGTTTCAAATTGGTTTCTCTGAAAGGTTCTGAATTTATTTTTGAAGAAAATACATCAGATTATAAGGTTGGTGACAATGCTATTTGGAATGCTTGCTTTACGGTAACAAATAATGTAGTTGGTTCTTATCCGTATGCTATCAGCTTGGAAAAATTCTATTATCAGGATGATGCTAATAAAACGGATGACAAAGCTGCTGCATTGGCAACAAATGCTACTAAGGTTTCTTTAGGTCTTCTTACCTTTGATGCTGATAAGTCGGTTTATCTGACAACTGTTCCGGGTACTGCTGCCTCTATCTTCGCATTCTCTGATTCCGCCGTTAAAGACGCAAAAGAATTGCTGAAGACTACGAAGGAAGCTGCCGTTTATACAATTAAGTTTGTAGCAGGAACAAGTGCTGATCAGGCTTTGGTTGGTAAATATTTGACGGTAGCTGCTAATAGTACTACTACTCCGACAGATTTCCAGTGGGTAGCTAAAGGCTCTGCTATTGCGAATACTTCTTATCCTTCATTCCAGTACACGATTACAGCTGTAGAAGACGAAACTCCGACAGACGATGTTGAAAAGTACACTTTGGTTACTTTCACCAACCGTGAAACAAACGAGTCTTTCCAAGCTAAATTGTTCCCGGAAACTTCTTACGGAGAAAACTGCTATTCAATGGCTTTGTATAAGGTAAATGGATTAGCTTATAATGCAACTTCTAATCCGTTCAATGTTCAGCCATTAAAAGTTATCTCTAATACTTATAAGGTAGAAACTGATGGTTCCGCAAGACCGATGACAGAAAATATCATCATCAAGTTGGATCCGGTTTCAGTTAATGAATATGCAGGTTTCTACAATGTAGATGATGAGTCTATCCGTACAATCCGTTTCGCACGCGATAAGAACGATACTTCAAATTGCTGGTATGCAGGCGCAACTTATTATTATGATAGTAATAATAATCAGATACATACGCTGAGACCTACTACAGCTCCGACCGGCCTGTTCGTAGAAGACGTATATGCTGCTGCTCAATTCCAGTTGGTTAAGGCTGATGACGCAACAACTATTGATCGTACGTTCGTTTGGAACAACACGGCAACTAAGGATGTGGATAATGCAATGGGTGATAAGATCTCTGCTTACAAATATGCATTGCGTTATGTAAATGATGGTTCAACTACGGACTATTATTTGACAGTAGGAACATCGTCAACTTCTTACAAATTAGATTTAATTGAGCCGACAAATACTTCTGATATTGAATACTTCTATATCAAAGAGAATGCAGACGGTTCTGTCTCTTTGTTCGATGACGATGCAACATACGTATTCACGACTGCTACAACAGGTGGTGTACGAGTTGCAAATCCTGGACAGACTTCTGTTGTAACAACAAAAATTAACGGCACAAATACAGGTCTTGAATATATCACTACTTATAGTGGTACTCGTATGTATGCCGCAACTTCTAAGGATTCAGATTTGAAGACTTATTTGGATTCAGAAGCACCGAGCTTGTCTTGGGAAGGTGAAGGTCATGTGACTCTGCAGAATGCTACAGGTATGTCAGGAGACTATATTACAGTTAATGACAACAACGAAGGTATCTTGCTGAATGATGCTCCTGAAACATTCTATCTGCATGAAACAGACAAGAACGCTGTAGCTCCTTCATTCTATATCTCTTTGGGTAAAGGCGAAGGCAGCAATGCACTGAGCGAACGCAACTTCTTGTTCAATCCGGTTGACTCTGTAAATTATCCGGTTAATATGGCATACGATCCGGATTATCAGTTGTCCGCATATGACACGAAGGCTATCTTCAAAGCTGGTACTTTGGATGCTTCTCGCGACACAATGACCATTGAAGGTTTGAAGGGCGAAAAGAAAGTTATTGCTTCTGAAGCTGATAATGATGGCGTTTGGGGTGGTTTGGATCGCTTCAAGTTCCAGATTATTGAAACTGAAGATGGTGATGCTCTCTATAACATTCGTCAGGTAAAAGGTAGCATAAGTAAAGATGCTGCAGGTGATCCTGTTATTGGTGCAGAAACAGTTTACTTGGCAAGTAGCGGTCAGAAACTGTACTTTACTCCGGTGAAAGCTTACGCTTTGGCAGTAGATATCGAATCTGTAGCTGCTCCGACCGCTAACGAAGCCATCTCTGCAACCGACGTCAAAGTCGTAGCTCTCGACGGTGCCGTTAACGTTAAGAACGCAGCTGGCAAGAACGTAGTAGTTTCTACTATCCTTGGTCAGATCGTAGCTAACGAAGTTCTGACATCTGACAATGCTACTATCAGCGTACCGGCAGGTATCGCTATCGTAAGCGTTGACGGTGAAGAAGCTGTTAAGGTTAGCGTAAAATAAATAAGGTAATAATCAGGTGAAGGAGTTTAGCTCCTTCATCTGGATTAAAAATACAGTACCCCGTGAGGGCGAACGTTTTTAATTAGTATTAATAATAATAGTAGTGTAATTGAAAAGTTTCCGCAAGCAAGTACTTCCGCGAGGAAGGAAGCGGATCACTAAAAAAGCAATCCCTGTCAGCCGGTTTCGGAGGGCAGGGATTTTTTTTGCGTCGGCAACAATTCCCTTGATAAGAAATGCCTAATAATTCCAAATATTACAGTCATACTTATTCATGGTATGATGTTAATTTTTTAACTTCGCTCATCAAACAAATAGAAAGGATGTTGTTTGATTGCCCTAATTAAAACACATAAGATATATGGCTTCATTGCGTATTAAAAATTTCGGTCCTGTAGTGGATTCAACCGATATAAAACTAACTCCGTTGATGTTACTCATCGGTCGTCAGAGTTCCGGGAAGAGTACCTTTATGAAGGTGCTTTGCTTCTGTCGTTGGATTGAGAAAAAAATGATGGTTTCGACGGATGATATTGCGAACCAATATACTCATGACAACCGTTTCATAAAAGAATTGAAAGTGTTCTATCGGCTGAATGAGGACTATTTTAATGATAAAACGGAGTTGAAATATGATGGGGATGTGATCACTATTGAATACGCCGGAATAAACGGCAATGCTGAGATTGCACGTAAGAAATCATTTGCAGAAAAGAGATACAACAGCAAACTGTGTTACATTCCTTCCGAGAGAAATCTTGTTTCGGCTATTCAGAATGTGGATAAGACATACAAGGCGACGGAAAGGGATGTCCTTTTTAATTTTATCTATGAATGGGATGAGGCGAAGGGACCTTATACGAGCGAACATCCTTTCAGACTGGCTGCTACGGGTGGTTTCAGTTATGTAAACAAGTCGGGGGCAGATGTGTTGGTGCGGGAAGACGGCAGCGAAACGCCTGCTTTTTATGCATCCAGCGGTATGCAAAGCGTGATGCCTATGGATGTGATGACGAACTACATCGCAGGTTGTGTGGGCGGAAATGCGTCTCTCTCGATGTATGAGCGCAATGAGATCAACAAGACGGATAGCCAGAATGCTTCTCGCAGATTGGTTTACCAGTCTGCTCAGCTTTTCATTGAGGAACCTGAACAGAACCTGTATCCGGAATCGCAAAAGTTAGTGATCATGAGCATTGCGCGTTCGTTGAAAAATGCTTTGGGCAAGGGATCGGAGCAGAGTATGGCGTTAATAACCACGCACAGCCCATACGTGATGTCGGTGGTGAACGTGCTCTTGGCTACCGCCGTGGCTGCTGAGAAAGGGTTGGTTCAGGATGTGATTGATAAGGATTACATCTTGCCTTCGTCGTCCATCTCAGGGTATTATATTGACGAAAAAGGTCTTTTTCAAAATATTCTTGATGCAGAGGTGCCTATGCTCAGCGGCAATGAACTGGACGGTGTGTCGGATTGGGTGGATGATTGCATCAGCAGGTTGAACGAAATACTGTTTGTATAGGGATGAAGCAGAACACCTACAAATCGACTTATGAGCGATTGGTTGCCGATGGGTTTCCGCCGGAACAGCCGCTTGCAGCCCGGACAAAAGTCAGTATGGCCGAAAAAGGCAAACGATATACGCTGGTGACCGGCGGAAGAGAGGAATCAGTAGTCTATGCCGTAGATGGGACTATCGTGAAAGAAGGTCGGCGTTGCGACAAACTGCTGCTGGTGAAGCGTTCATCCGGAGAGGTGGAACCTCAGCAATGGACGGAAGTTTTCATAGAACTGAAAGGCGTGGACACAAACCATGCTATCGACCAGTTGCGCGAAACGTTGAAGAACCCCCTTTTCAAACATTCATCAAATGATGTCGTCCGCGCCCGTATTGTCGGGCAGTCATTTCCTTCAAATAAATCCAATCCGGCAATGGAGAAAGCGAAACAGGAGTTCCGCAAAAATTATCATTGCGACCTTCGCGGCATGAAATCCGGACAGGAAGATAAACTTTAAGAATAATGTTCGCATTTTTGCTCTCGCCGAACACTTCGCAAGCCTTAAAAATGATTTTTTTGCTCCCGTCGAGTCGCTCGCAAGCAGAAAAAATGAATAATTATGCATGGCGAGTGGTTCGCAAGGGCTGAAAATGGGTATTTGCTTAGAATGAAATAAAAAATCCGTAACCGGCTGAGACAGCCGAGCTACGGATTTCTTCCGCTTGTGGCGGTGTTTTACGTATTGTTTTTTATTTCACCAGCGTCAGCTCCTCAATCAGTCTTGGACACTTGCCCCATTTGTCAATCATGAAGAGGACGAAGCGGATATCCACGCCGATGCAACGCTGCAGGTCCGGTTCGAAAGCAATATCACCACTCATTGCCTCCCAGTTGCCGTCGAAAGCCAGGCCGATGAGGCGGGCGTTCTTGTCGAAGATCGGACTGCCGGAGTTGCCGCCCGTGATATCGTTGTTTGTCAGGAAGCAAAGTTGCAGTTCCCCTTTGTCGTTGGCATATTGTCCGAAATCTCGGCTGCGTACCAAGTCGAGGATTTCAGGCTGCACCCAGAATTCATCGCTGGTAGGATCTTCTTTTTCCAGGATACCCTTGTCCGTCGAGTAGTAGTTGTACCAGGCCGCGTCGTAAGGACGGTAGCCGCCGATGCTGCCGTAGCTCAGGCGCATCGTGAAGTTGGCGTTGGAATAGAAGGTTCTGTCCGGATACATCTCGTGCAGGCCGGCTTCGTAGAGGCGTTCGCCCTCAGCAATCTGGTAGGTCGATTCAGCCAGCAGCTCGTCGAGTTCCAGGAAAGCCAGGTTGACCGATTGCGCCAGCTGCATCGCCGGGTCTTTCTCTAATTTCTTGCGCAGTTTCGGGTCGGTCAGGAATTCTTCCACCTTTTCGACCGACAGCAGTTGTGTTTTTTTGAATACATCGGCTGCATATTTCGTGTAATCCCCTTTGTATTTCTTGTCAATCTGCTGATAGATGTCAGGCAGGTATTTGGACGGGACGCGTTTTTTGGCAATGTCCATCATGGCAGCCAACACCTGCTGGTCGAGTGCGGGCTCGTAATCTTTGAAGAAAGGCAGGATGCGGTCTTCCATATAGACAGCCCGTTCTTCAGCCGTCGAACCTTCCGGATCGAAGCGGTCAACCAGCATGGCCAGGCGTGTGATTTCCGTTCCGCCAATCAGCGACTCGCGGAGATAGGTGTAGGCATTCATGTATTCATCCGAAGAGGTGTAGCCGGTCTTCAGCAGGTCGATAACTTTCCCGTATTTTGCCTGGCGCTGGGGATCTTGAGCGACCCACTGGGCGAAGGCTTCTTCCTGCTGTTGCTTGCGGGCAATCACGTCGAGGCGGGCCAGGCCCTTGTTCATGCCGATGGAGTTTTTCCAGTAGTTGGAGCTGCCGGCATATTTGGAAGCATACTTGATGCGGATTTCGTCGCTGGCCGACATGGCTTTGCTCCAGATGTCCTGCTTGATGCCACGCACTTCGATGCGGGGGATGTTGCTGTCTTCGATGCGCTGTTCAACGCCCCATGAGCAGAGATAGCGCTCGGTGCTTCCCGGAAAACCTATCGTCATGGCATAGTCGTTTTCCTGATAACCTTGCATGGAAACTTCGGCGACATATTTCGGCGTGTAGGGTTTGTTGCTCGCGCTGTATTCTGCCGGGCGGTTGCTGGCGTCGGCATAGACGCGGAAGACCGAGAAGTCGCAGGTATGGCGCGGCCACATCCAGTTGTCGGTGTCGCCGCCAAACTTACCCATCGACGACGGCGGGGCGAAGACCATGCGGACATCGCGGAATACATTGTAAGTAATCAGATAATATTTATTGTTGGAATAGAACGGGATGACATCCGCACTTTTGAACTCGTCGGTTCCGATGGAATCGCAAAGCACTTGCCCGATGGAATCGGCGGCGGCCAGGCGGCGGGCTTCATCGGCAATGTTCTCGATATGCGGCAGAATACGGTCGGTCACGTCGATGGTCTGGTCCAGATAGCGGACAGCCAAACCGGGAACAGGCAGTTCCTCTTCTTTGCTTTGGGAAACAAAACCGTCTTTCAGGTAGTCGTGTTCTACGCTGCTCAGTTGCTGGATGGAGCCATATCCGCAATGGTGGTTGGTGAAGATCAGGCCTTCGTTGGATACGGTGATGCCAGTACAACCGCCCCCGAAGATGACGACGGCATTGGCTACGCAAGGGTTCGTTTCACTATACAGTTGTTCGTAACTTGGCGTGAATCCCAGTTCCTGCATACGCGCCAGGTTCTGTTTGTTCAGTTCTTTCAGCACCCACATACCTTCGTCGGCATGTGCCGTACCGGCCGCCAACAAGCAGAAAAGGGCGGCTTTAATCGTTTGCTTTAAATTCATTGTAAAAATAATATGAGATAATGTTTATGAGGGGACAAACTTACGAAAAATAGTCTAATATCCTTCTTTTTGTGTCTGTTGTTTCGCAGAAATTGCACATTTTGGCAAAAAGTGTGTAAAGTATAAGTGCTATTCGCTGGGAAAAACGTATTTTTGCAGTATTATTTATAAATGTTATCGTTATGGTTTATTACCACTATGCTGAATTGATTCATCGGCAAGCTGAAAAGTACGGGAATCGTACTGCATTGAAATATAAGGATCAGGCTTCCGGCAAATGGCTGAAAGTCTCGTGGATTGAGTTTGCCGAGAAAGTTCGTCTCACGGCTGAGGCGTTGGTGGAATTTGGAGTTGAAATACAGGAAAATATTGGAGTCTATTCCCAAAACATGCCACAATGTTTATACACCTATTTCGGAATTTATGGCAACCGGGCTGTGGATGTTCCGATGTATGCGACCAGTTCTCCGGCTCAAATCGCTTATATTGTAGAGGATGCGCAGATTCATACGCTTTTTGTCGGCGAGCAGTTGCAATACAATAATGCATTCATCGTGCAACGGCAGCTTCCGCATATATTAAAGCGTTTGATAATATTCGACCCCTCTGTCAAGCTGAATCCGGAAGATAAGACATCTGTTTATTTTAATGATTTTATCCGTTTGGGAGATAACGCACATTCAGATAGCAAGGTGAAGATCCGTACCAGCCAGGCTCTGCCTTCAGACGTGGCGACGATTATTTATACATCCGGAACGACCGGTCAATCGAAGGGCGTTGTCCTTACTCATGCGAATTATCTGGAAGCCATGCGAACCCATGAGATTCGGATCCCGGAAGTGACCGACCGTGACCTTTCGATGTGTTTCCTTCCGCTTACGCATATTTTCGAACGCGGCTGGACGTGTGTTTGTCTGATGAAAGGAGCTACCGTTGCCATCAATCAAGATCCGAAGAAGATACAGGAAACACTTCAGGAAGTGAAACCCACAGCGATGAGCAATGTGCCCCGTTTCTGGGAGAAAGTATATATCGGCATTCATGAAAAGATGGCATCGTCATCACCCATGATGCAGCGCGTGTTCAATGCCGCATTGGCTACGGGACACGAATATATCTTGAATTATCGGAACAAAGGTTTGAAAGCCCCAGCCTCTCTTACGGCTAAATTCCTCTTCTACGACAAGACGGTATTTACCCTTGTCAAGAAGGCGGTGGGTTTGCAGAATGGGCGTTTCTTCCCGGTAGCCGGAGCTCCGCTTTCCGATACCGTGGCTGAGTTCCTGCTTTCTCTGAATATCCCGATCCGTTATGGATACGGCTTGAGTGAAACGACGGCAACTGTCTGCTTCTATCCGCGGACTGGATATATTATCGGTTCCATTGGAACAATCATGCCGGATTTGGAGGTTAAGATAGATCCGTCGAACCAGGAAATCTTAGTACGGGGGAAAACGGTGATGTCCGGTTATTACAAACGGCCGGAAGAAAATAAGATGGCCTTCACGGAGGATGGCTTTTTCCGGACAGGAGATGCCGGCCGTCTGGAAGGGAATGTGCTTTACTTTACGGAACGTATAAAGGATTTGTATAAGACATCGAACGGAAAGTATATTGCTCCACAGGCGATAGAACTCAGTGTTTCGAGTGATCCGTATATCGAACAGGTGGCTGTCATAGGCGACCAGCGTAAGTTCGTCAGTGCATTGGTCGTGCCGAATATGGAATTGCTCAAGTCTTATGCGGCCGAGCAGAAAATTGCCTTTTCTTCAGATGAGGAGCTGCTTGCCAATCCGTTTATTCATAAAATGATGGAGGCTCGCATAGAAGAAAAGCAGCGGAACTTGGCCTCATTTGAGAAAATCAAACGCTTCACGCTTTTAGCCCATCCCTTTACCATGGAATCGGGGGAATTGACGGATACGCTGAAATTGCGGCGCAAGGTAGTCGGTGAGCATTATGCCGAGGCGATAGAAGCGATGTATCAATAACAGTTTACCCGATATTCGTCGATGAATTTGTGCCATTCGTCGATTTTGTTTGCAATGCGTTTTAGGGCGGGCTACTTTTGCTTCCGTAAATAAAATAACAGGCAAATAGATGAAGTTTAGGCACAAAAAAGAACTCAGGAAGCTAAGGGCAATCAGTTTAGCCCTCTTGCTTTTCTGGGTGATTCCGGTTACCAGTCTTAAAGCGCAGGATACGACGCAAATTTGGACGCTTCAAAGTTGTCTCGATTATGCGTTAGCCAATAATATCCAAATCCGGCAAAGCAAAGTAACTCATTTATCCGGATTAGAGGATACGGAGGAGGCGCGGGCGCAGTTGTTTCCCAATTTGACCGCTTCGGTAACGCAAGGATATGTGAATTATCCGTCATCAGATGCTGCAACCAATCATAGCTATAGTGGTAATTATGCTGTAAATGCAAACTGGACGCTCTTTGACGGGGGGCAACGTTGGCAGGCTCTTAAACAACAGCGAATACAGAATGAAGTAGATGAACTCTCCATTGAACAAAGTGAAGATGATATCCAGATAGCCATTGTGCAAACCTATATGCAGGTGATGTATGCCATGGAGGCTGTACGCATCAATGAAAATACGGTAGAGGTGTCGAAATTTCAACGGGACCGTGCGAAAGAAATGCTGAAGGTGGGTTCTATCTCGAAAGTCGATTTGGCGCAGCTGGAAAGTCAATATAGTACGGATAAATATCAGTTGGTTGTTGCCAAAACGAATTTGGATGATTATAAACTTCAGTTGAAGCAATTGCTTGAATTGGATATCACGGATGAAATGTATTTTGAAATGCCCCAGATCGCTGATGAAACAGTGATTTCGCCATTGGCTGACAAGGAATCTATTTATGAGACATCGTTGGCTGTAATGCCACAGATTCGGAGTAGCGAGTTGGCCGTGGAAATAGCTGAGCTGGAAAAGAAAAAAGCAAAAGGTGGATTTTTCCCGACAATCTCACTCAATGCCGGATTGGGTACAGGACATCTTTCAGGAACCGACTATAGCTTCGGAAGTAAAATATGGAATAATTTTAATGAAAGTGTAGGGTTGACAATCTCTATCCCTATATTTGCAAACAGAGAAAAGAAAACTGCTTATAACAAAGCAAAACTGGCTGTTACGACGAGTACGCTTGATTTGCTGGATGCGCAGAAGAATCTGCTGAAAACCGTGGAAGGCATCTATCTTGATGCTACGGCGGCTCAAGAGCAGTTTCTGGCTGCCAAAGAAAAACTCTCCTATTTGGAAGAAAGTTATTCGCTTATTGAACAGCAGTTTTTTCTCGGATTGAAGAACACGCTGGAACTACTGACAGAGAAAAACAATCTCTTAAGTGCCCGGCAAGAGGTTCTGCAATCGAAGTACATGGCTATTATGAGTATGGTGCTTTTGGATATTTACCAGAAGCAGCCTGTGAAGGTTTCCATATGACCACTAATGATATTCACTCCACTCTCTTTTGAATGACTCCGCGGTCTTTTGGGCCGCGGAGTTTTAAAAAAATAAAATCCGAATAAATAATCAAATAATACAGATATGGATACGAAGAAAAAAATCCTGGTGTCGGCGCTTTTAGTGGTCGTTGTAGCGGGGGGCTGCTTTTTTCTGTTAGGGAAAAAAAGCGGAGGAAAAGTTACGCTTGAGACAGGCAAGGTTGTGCGCTCGTCGATCACTAACGTGGTGACGGCAACAGGTACGGTGGAACCGGTAACGGAAGTCGATGTGGGTACTCAGGTCTCTGGAATTATTGACAAGCTGTATGCTGACTATAATGATGTGGTAAAGGCCGGCCAGCTGATCGCAGAAATGGATAAAGTGAATTTGGAAGCAGAGTTGAAGTCGGCAACGGCTCAGTTGGCAAGCAGTAAGACCGAATACGACTATCAACTGAAAAATTATAACCGAAGCAAAACGCTGCATGAAAAGCAGCTTATCAGCGATTATGATTTTGAGACGGCAACCTATAATTATGAAAAGGCGAAAGCTGCATATGATCAGAGCCAGGCATCCATGGTGCAGGTTCGTAGGAATCTGGAATACGCAACTATCACCAGTCCGATTGATGGCGTAATTATTAATAAGGCGGTGGAAGAAGGACAGACGGTGGCTGCCGGTTTTGAAACGCCTACCTTGTTTACTATTGCGGCCGACTTGACGCAGATGCAGGTTATTGCCGATGTCGATGAGGCAGATATCGGAGGAGTGAAAGACGGACAGCGGGTTTCATTCACGGTCGATGCCTATCCGAATGATGTGTTTGAAGGGGTTGTCCAGCAAGTGCGTTTGGGAGATAGTTCCGACGATTCCTCGAGCAGCTCTTCTTCTTCGAGTTCTTCTACCGTGGTAACTTACGAAGTCGTGATTACGGCGGATAATCCGGAATTGAAACTGAAACCGCGCCTGACAGCGAATGTGACGATATACACCCTTGAGCGACCGGATATACTGGTAGTTCCTAACAAAGCTTTTCGTTTTATACCGGAGCCGGAACAACTGGAACGTTTGGGAATTTCAGTGGTATCTTCGGATACAGAGGAAAGCGGCGGAAAACGTCTGGTATGGCTGAAAGAAGGGATGCAGCTTCTTCCCAAACTGGTAGAGACTGGCACGAGCGATACAAACGTGACTGAGATTGTTTCGGGATTGTCTGAAGGCGAGGAGGTCGCTCTCCAGATTACGGATGAGATGCCTATCGAGGAAGTTGCGGTTGAGCGCAGTCCGTTTATGCCAGGTCCTCCGGGCGGAAACAATAAGAAATCAGAAAGTAAATAGGTAGATAAATGAAGATTATGGGATTGTGAAGGAGAGTTTTTACTCGTAATTCATAATTCCGTAATTTGTAATTCCGTAATTTGTAATTCGAGGAATGAGATGAAAGAAATTATTAAATTGGAAAATATCCGTCGTAATTTCGTTGTCGGAGATGAAGTGGTGCACGCTCTACGGGGTCTCTCTTTTACGATTAAAGAAGGTGAATTTGTGACAATCATGGGTTCTTCGGGCTCCGGGAAAAGTACGTTGTTGAATATTCTTGGTTGTCTTGATACGCCGACAAGCGGGGAGTACTATCTTGATGGGGTTTCTGTCCGGACGATGGGAAAGAATGCCCGTGCCACACTTCGTAACCGGAAAATCGGTTTTGTTTTTCAGAATTACAATCTACTTCCGAAAACGACTGCGATAGAAAATGTTGAATTGCCATTGATGTATAATCCGGCGTATAATACGGTTCAGCGTCGGAAAAAGTCGATAGATGCACTAATCGCGGTAGGTCTTGGTGAACGACTTAACCACAAGAGTAATCAGATGTCCGGAGGACAGATGCAGCGTGTGGCGATTGCCCGTGCGTTAGTGAATGATCCGGCTGTAATTCTTGCGGACGAGGCAACCGGAAATCTTGATACCCGTACAAGTTTTGAGATTCTGGTTCTTTTCCAAAAACTTCACGATGAAGGACGTACGATTATCTTCGTAACGCACAATCCTGAGATTGCGCAATACAGCAGCCGGAATATAACTCTTCGGGATGGGCATATTACTTCCGATATAGAAAATGAAAAGATTTTGGATGCGGCAGAGACGCTTGCGAAACTACCTGTTAACGACGATTATTAGAAACAACGGAATATGAACATAGCTAATTTATTTAAGATTGCAGTTCGTGCTTTGACAAACAATAAGTTGCGCTGCTTCCTGACGATGTTGGGCATTATCATCGGTGTGGCTTCCGTCATCACCATGCTTGCTATTGGGCAAGGCTCGAAAAAGAGTATCCAGGCAGAAATTAGTGAGATGGGTTCAAATATGATTATGATTCATCCGGGTGGCGATATGCGTGGCGGAGTACGTCAGAGTGCGGATGATATGGAGACGTTGAAACTGAAGGATTACGAAAGTATTATCAACGAGACTCGTTACGTAGCGGCTGTTTCTGCTTCCGTCAATAGTAGCGGACAGGTTATTTACGGTTCCAATAATGCCCCGACGACAGTTTATGGTATTTCGCCTGATTATATGGAAATTCGTCGTTATAAGGTGCAGGATGGAGAAATGTTTACCGAACAGGATGTGACGACTGCAGCCAAAGTGTGTGTCATCGGAAAAACCATAGTGGACAATCTTTTTACAAATGGAGAAAACCCGGTAGGTAAAATAATTCGTTTTCAGAAACTGCCGTTTAAGGTTATCGGGGTACTCGAAAGCAAAGGTTATAACAGTATGGGTATGGACCAGGACGATTTGATTCTGGCACCTTATACCACGGTGCAGAAACGTGTTTTGGCCATTACTCACCTGCAAGAAATAATCTGTTCTGCCATAAAGGAAGAATATACGGAACAGGCTATGGATGAAATTACGGAAATACTTCGCCGTAACCATAAGTTGAAGGCAGATGAAGAGGATGATTTTACCGTGCGTAGCCAGCAAGAATTAAGTAATATGCTGACGAATACGACGGATATGTTGACTGTCCTTCTGGCGGCTGTGGCGGGTATTTCCCTTTTAGTCGGAGGTATCGGTATCATGAATATTATGTATGTCTCCGTTACGGAACGTACGCGTGAAATTGGCCTTCGAATGAGTATCGGAGCTAAAGGAATCGATATTCTCGCGCAATTCCTTATCGAGTCTATCCTGATTAGTGTGACGGGTGGGCTTATTGGTGTATTGTTTGGAGTAGGGGCTTCCCTACTGGTCAACTATGTAGCACATTTCCCGATCTATATTCAACCTTGGAGCGTTATTCTCTCTTTTGCGGTATGTACTATGACCGGTGTATTTTTCGGTTGGTATCCGGCGAAAAAGGCGGCGGATCTTGATCCGATTGAAGCGATCCGTTATGAATAATTGAAGTTGAAACGCTAACTTTGCATAAATAGAGAAAGGGGAAAGCATGGGGAATGATTTTATATATCGTAATATGGGACGCATCATCCATACCGTGGCGTGGTGCATTCTTTTTGGTTTGCCGTTCTTTTTCACGGGACGTGAATCCACCTCGGTAACGGTAGAGAGTTATACGCGTTTTGTCGTTGGTCCCCTTTCTTTTATGCTGGTTTTTTATGTGAACTATTTTTTTCTGGTCCGTCGTTATCTTTATAACCAGCGTATCTTGGAGTTTTTTCTGGCGAATCTCCTCCTAATAGCGATGACGATGGTCACGGTACATTTGATAATGGAAACACTTCCGGACATTCCTAACCATCGTCCTCCTCGTCGTCCTCCTGAGTTTCAGAATATCGTGGGGTTTTTGATAGGAAATGCGTTTTTGTATATTCTTGTTGTCGGATTGAGTGTCGCTATCCGTATGACGGGGAACTGGTATCAAATGGAATCGGCTCGTCGTGAATTGGAAAAGAACAGGGTGGAAGCCGAATTGCAGAATCTGAAAAGCCAGTTGAATCCTCATTTCTTGTTCAATACCTTAAATAATATTTACAGTCTTATTGCGTTTAGTCCGGAAGATGCTCAAAAGGCTGTTCACGATTTAAGTCGTCTTTTGCGTTATGTGCTTTACGATAGCTGTCAGTCTCGTGTCCCTTTGGAAAAGGAGTTGGACTTCATTCGGAATTATGTTGAGTTGATGAGGATCCGCTTGCCCCGTTATGCAGAGCTCAAAACCGATATCCGAAACCCGGAACATCCGGTTGAGATTGCGCCATTGCTTTTTATTTCATTGATTGAAAATGCCTTTAAACATGGGATAAGTCCGAATCAACCTTCTTTCATCCATATTTATATCGGAGAAGAGGACGGGCGAGTAATTTGTCGTATAGAAAACAGTTATTTCCCGAAGGATGAACATGACCATAGTGGTTCTGGCATTGGATTGGTAAATCTCCGTAAGCGGCTTGCCTTGCTTTATCCGGGCACCTCACCATTGGTTTCTGAACAGCGGGGGAATATTTATTTTTCGGAATTAATCATTTAACATACCACAATGAAAGAGAAATTGACTTGTGCAATTATCGATGATGAGCCTTTGGCGGCTCGGCTTTTGGAAAGTTATGTGGCAAAAACACCCTTCCTTCTGCTTTCAGGAACGTATGGAAGTGCTTTGGATGCGTTGTCTGCATTCGAGAAAGAACCGGTGGATGTCCTGTTTTTAGATATCCAGATGCCGGAACTGAGTGGGATGGAGTTTTCCAAAATTGTTCCTCCATCAACGCGCATCATCTTTACGACGGCTTTTGAACAATATGCGTTGGATAGTTACAAAGTCAATGCCTTGGATTATTTGCTGAAACCCATCAGTTATGCCGACTTTTTAAAGTCTGTTCAGAAGGCATGGGACTGGTATGAACTTGTGCGTCGGAAGGCGTCTCCGGAGGGAGAGGCGAAAGATGAGGCGGAAAGCATTTTCATCAAGTCGGAATATAAATTAGTGCAAGTATATTTAAGCCAGATCCTGTATATTGAGGGTCTGAAAGATTATGTTAAAATATATCTGGAAGGAGAACCGCATCCCCTTATTTCATTGATGAGCCTGAAAGCCCTGGAAGAACTTCTGCCCGTCAGCCGTTTTGTACGAGTCCATCGTTCGTTTATCGTTCAAATGGATAAAATCAAGGTGATAGAGCGAAACCGTATTGTGTTTGGAAAAGAATATATTCCTATTTCCGAAAGTTATAAAGACCATTTTTATAAAGAGATCGGAAAGCGGGCCATAGTAGTTGGCAAAGGCTGAATGTTGTCTAACTCGCAACTCCTTGTTATCTTTGCCTCGGCAAAAACCAAGAGGACATGAATATGAAAGAAACAAAGAGGCCTTTGATCCTGATTACAAATGACGATGGTTATCAGGCAAAGGGAATTAATGAATTGATCAAAAGTCTGTGGGGCGTGGGTGAACTGGTCGTTTTTGCGCCGGACGGGCCTCGTTCCGGAATGTCGAGTGCGATTACCTCACTTATTCCTATCAAGTACAAGCTGATCCGGCAAGAAGAAGGATTGAAGGTTTATAGCTGTACGGGTACACCGGTCGATTGTGTAAAACTGGCTATCAATGAAGTGCTGGAACGTGAACCGGATTTATTGGTGTCGGGAATCAATCACGGTGGAAATATGGCAATCTGCGTAAATTATTCCGGTACGATGGGGGCTACGGCTGAAGGTTGTATTTTCGGAATTCCGTCGATAGGTCTCTCGTTACTAGACCATCAACCGGATGCTGATTTCCGGGAGACTTGCCGTTTGGGGCGGACGGTAATCGATTACGTGTTGGAAAAAGGGTTGCCCCACGGAACGTATCTGAATTTGAATGTCCCGGTAGGGGAACATATCCCGGGAATCAAACTGTGTCATCAGGCAGACGGCCGGTGGATCAAGGAATTTAAACGTTCGGAAGATGGAAACGGAAAGCCAGTCTATTGGCTGACCGGTGAATTCCGGAATGACGATACGCATCCCGATAACGATATGTTGGCTCTCGACAACGGCTATGCTTCACTGGTCCCTTGTAAATTGGATGTGACAGATTATGATTTGCTGTCGGAAATGAGAAAGACGTTTAATCCAAACTTGTAATAGCCGCGTGAAATACTATTTAATAGCCGGGGAAGCCTCAGGAGATCTTCATGCTTCTAATCTGATGGCCGCGCTGAAGCAAAAGGATCCGGATGCCCGGTTCCGATACTTGGGCGGCGATTTGATGCGGCAGCAGGGTGGGGTATTGGTGAAGCATCATCGCGAGATGGCGTTCATGGGGTTTATTCCGGTGCTGCGCAATCTGAAGACCATTCTGCGAAATATGCGAACCTGCGAGGAAGATATCCGGCGTTTCCGTCCGGATGTGGTTATCCTTATCGATTACCCGGGCTTTAATTTGAAAGTGGCGAAGTTTGTCAAGACCGAATTGCACATCCCTGTTTATTATTACATTTCGCCGAAGATATGGGCCTGGAAGCAATATCGCATCCATGATTTCCGCCGCTATGTCGATAAGATGTTTTGCATATTGCCGTTCGAACCGGCCTTTTTCCAGAAGTTCAACTATGAAGTGACCTATGTCGGCAATCCGTCGGTCGATTCCGTAGAGGCTTTCCGCCGTTCGCATCCGGTGAACCGGGCCGGATTCCTCCGGCAGGAAAATCTTCCCGACAAGCCTGTTTTAGCCATTCTTGCAGGCAGTCGCCAGCAGGAGATCCGCGATAATCTTCCCACCATGTTGCGCGTAGCTTCCCGGTATCCGGGTTTCCAGCCGGTCATTGCAGGGGCTCCGGGACTTGAGCCTGCCTATTATCATCAATATATGAAAGACTATCCGGTACCTATCTTTTTTGGAAAGACGTATGATATTTTGCAATACAGCCATGCCGCATTGGTGACATCCGGGACGGCTACGTTGGAAACGGCTCTTTTCCGTGTCCCTCAAGCGGTCTGTTATTATGTGGTTGCCGGCCCTTTGGCGACCTTTATCTTTCGGCATTTTTTCCATACCCCGTTTATTTCGTTGGTTAATCTGATTGGCGGTCGGGAAATTGTGCAGGAATTGTTTGGTGCCCGTTTCAACGAGAAAGAAATTGACGCGGAACTGCGGCGTATCCTTTTGGATGCACCTTACCGGCAGAAGATGCAAAAGGGATACGATGAAGTCATTGCGTTGTTAGGAAAACCCGGTGCGGCAGAGAAAACCGCCGGAGAGATGGTGAAAGCCTTGACGGGAAGCCAGAAAAATTAGAAGCAACGAATATAAGCTAAGGAATAGGAATCATACAAGATGTCGCGCACCCCATGCCGGTAGCGGAACGAAAGGATGTTCTTTTTCAGTTCATATTCCAGCTTGAATCGGAGTTGCATGGGTTTGTCCCCCTCACCGCGATAGCCATTGAATCCGGAGAAATCCGCATCGAGAAGGAAATGGCGATAAGTTCCTCTTACCCCGACCCCGTAACAGATAGCATCGTTTTGCCGATTGCGGTCGTCGTTTGTCATCCAGCAGTAGAAGCCGGCCAGGACTTGCAGGCGGATTGCGGCATTCCGCGAAGGGTCTTCCCACAGGTTTCGGGCTATGTTCGCATCAAACCAATAGGATGCCGCGTCGGTAAACCGGGCGTCGCATACCCGGCCGCCGCTAGCCGTCTTGATGTTGGCACTGATAACGATATCCGCCCATCTTCTGTTCCGCAAGATCTGGTAATAGCAATTGACGATGATGTCGCCGTGGCAGGGAATCGGCGGCTCCGTCTCCACTGCGGAACGTTCGTCCCGTACTTCCGGTGACGTTTTATACCATTCTTGAATGACTCCACTCACGGAGATGCCCGCCTTTCCCTTGACGATTGGAATATAGGCCCGGGCAAAGATATCTTTGGTCTTGTCTCCCGGCATGGTATGGTATTCACCGCGCACTTCCACTTCCCAGCGAGAAGGGAGGTCTGCCGCCATCATTTCCGGGATAGGGAAAGCATTCGGACCGAAATAGCGGGGGGTATAAATCAGATGCTCCATCTTTTCCCACCACCAGTCGTCGGCACGAAGCGGAGCGGCAAGCAGTGAGAAAAGAAGGAGCAGAAGAATCGGTTTATTCATTCAGCCAAGCATTAATCTGGTCCATGATTTGTTTTTTCATGTCTTCCGGCATGTTGCTGATACGTGCCTTATGGCTTCCGCGTGGCTGGATATAGATTTGTTCGTTCTTTTTCCCGGGGAAATCGGGTACGCGGGTAGCACTCCAAGGATCTATCTCTCCATAAATGAAAATCATTTTAGGGTCGTTGTCTTTCAGGAAATTGTAAACCTTATTGTAGAGTGCGGGCCGGAAATCCACCTTGTTTACCAGTTCTTTCGGAAGCATGATGCGGTTCAGGTAGCCTTTGGCGCTCTGGATGGAAAGATACGGGCGAAGCGGTTCGATGTCGTATCCGTAATAGCCCAGTTCGCGTTGAGCCTGGACATTAAAGGAAATGAACGCCTGTCCTTCGGCAAAGTATGACGGCTCACTGATTTTCATCAGATGGTCGAAAATGGTTTGGTCATCGCTTTTCAGATCGGGAATGGTACTTACCGGGGTGCCCCATTGCCACATGGCGAAAGGATATTCCAGTACCGCCAGGTCCAGGATTTCATCCATTGGCACGCGGAATTCATAGCCTTTCTTCTGGGTATATTCCGTCAGCATGGGAACGATGGTGGCGCGGCGTTTCAGAACTTCGACCTGGAAATCGTGAATCTTCTGCCGTTCTTCCGCAGTACCGACACGCAGGAGGAAGAGTTCATGCCGTCCGTCTTCTATGCCATAGTTCAGGGGAGCCACATAAGGCACCGAGAAGTCCACGTCATCCGGGAAGAAAGCCCGGAAGAGGGTTGTCGTTTGTCCGCCCTTGCTGATACCGGTACTGATCCATTTGTGCTGGTTGTAGATATTCTTGAACGTGCTGACCACATGATGCAAGTCGTAAGCGGAGTTTTCGGCCGTCAGGTAATCCCAGTTTTTCGGTTCCGGAGTAGATTCCAGGAAATAGCGGTATTCCACGAAGACCACATTCGTATTGAAAAGCTTCGACAGCTCTTCCTGGTATTTCGGATTGAGCGCATAGTCGCCTCCATATCCTTCCGTCACCAGCACGGTGGGGCGGTCGTATCCGACGTGGCAAACCACGACACGCTGTTTGAACGTTCCTGCTGCCGGATTCTTCGGGTCAACCTGTTGCGTGAGGCGTACCAAGTATTTCTCCGGGTAAAGTTCCGTTTCCAGTTTCTCGATGTCGCTGACTCCTTCCAGAGCCGCGAGTTTTTCTTTCAACCCGTCAGGGGCTGCCCAGGCTGCCAATACCCAACAGAAGGCGAGCAGCCAAACAGATAGCATTCTTTTCATGGTCTATTCTTATTTAATTGTTTAATTGTTCGCATGAACCCTTCGTATTTGGCCCGTTTTACGGCCGACTTGGCAAAGATACGATTATATTCCTCTCGTGAGAGCGTGTCGAGTTGTTCTTTTTTCAGGGAAAGCATTTCCGGTGACGGGGAAAACGCCTTTTCTTCGGTCGGTCGGGCGAAACGGTTCCAGGGGCATGCCAACTGGCAACTGTCGCATCCGTACAGGCGGTTCCCTAACAGGCGGGCCTCCCGTTCGGGCAGGTCGCCCCGGTGTTCGATGGTCAGGTAAGACAGGCAATGTCGGGCATCCAAGTGATGGGCGGAGAGGGCACCCGTCGGGCAAGCCTCCAGGCAGCGGGAGCACGTGCCGCATCGCGAGGGTTGCGGTTTGTCGTATTCCTCCAGCTTCCACGTGGTGACAATCTCTCCGAGAAAGAAGAACGAACCCTTTCCCGGGATAATCAGGCACGTGTTTTTGCCAATCCATCCCAAGCCGGCTTGCCAGGCCCAATACCGTTCGAAGAGGGGAGCCGAGTCGGTGAAGAAGCGGGCTTCGGGAATCCCTTCCCCCGGATAAAGCGGCAGGATGGCTTCCCAAAGCTGCCGCAGTTTGTCCTTTACGACATAGTGATAGTCCTTCCCGTAGGCATAATAGGCGATGTGAGGTTCCTGTTCCGGCCGGCGTACCGACGGATAGTAGTTCAACGCTACGGAAATAACCGACCGGGCACCGGGTACCAGCCCGTCCGGATTGAGCCGGATGTCCCGATGGTTTTGCAGATAGTCCATACCTGCCTGGCAGCCCTGCGCAATCCAGCGGTCGAGGTGTTCCGCTTCGCTTTCCGCCGGGTGCGACGGAGCGATGCCGCAGGCTGAAAACCCTAATGACAGGGCGGTCGATTTGATTCGGGAAGAAAGAGATACCACTACGATTGTTCTTTATGCCGTTTGTTATTGTCTGGCAAAAATACACCTTCTCCCCGAACAATCCAAGCTCAGGGAAGTCCATAGATATACTCTACCGGCGATTTGCGGAAACGCAGGATGCGGGTATCCCGTGCACTCCCGGCATTCTTGTGCAGATAGAGTCCGTTTATGCCGCCGGCAATGAACCAACCGGAACCTTCGGGTGAATGGACGCCAAACAGGATATTGTTGTAATGCCCGTTGTGGTAAATCCCGTCGCTCTCGTTCCATTGCGAAGCCGGGCCGTACCAGACAATCGGTTCGTGTTCCGGGAAATCGGGACTGGACATCTCGATATAAATCAGGTCGTTCAGCACCAGACTACCCAAAGGGATGTTGTTCCGCCGCTTCTGGATTCGTTTCACCTGGCTGTGTCCTTCCCAGGGGTTGCGGAGCGTATGCGTCCCGTTCCACATCACCCATATATAGTCCGTTGCATCGAACAGGCGGTTGTAGTCATCCATCGATGGCAGCTCGTAGCCCTCCGGGGAGAGGCTTTCGGCCGGCAAGCGGTTGATATGCGTCGATACCTGGTGGTTATACTTGTCCAGCATCGCCTTGCCGTTTTGCTCGACGGTCTGCAACCCTTCGCCGCTTTCCCCTTGGTACGACCAGTTCCACAGGCGGAGGAAATCTTCGGGCGCACAAGTCTCCAGATATTGGAAGAGCGTTTGGCCTGCCTGTCGTGCCGGGTCGTCGGAGGAAAGGATCTGGTCGCTGAACGAGCGGGAATCACCTCGGGCATTATATTTGCACCACCAGATACCATGAAACCAGGTAACCGGCAGCCCGTAGTTCCGGCGGGAGACGGTATATTCCTCGCGCTTCGAGCCGTCGGCACGGTTGCGGATGACCAACTTGGCCGCCTGCTTGCGTCCGTTGGCTGTCGGGTCGTTGGGCTTCCATCCTGCCAGCACCCGGTAGCTGTCCGGTTGCCCGTCTATCGGCGCGATCTTAATCCACGGGTCTTCTCCCGTTTCGTATTCCGCCACCAACTCTTTGTCGGTTGGTAACGTGAAAACGCCTAATTCATTGTCGATATACTGTTCGAAATCGAACGCATAGCGGTTGATGGCAAAGTCGATTTTGCCTGAAAGCAGGCTGCCGTTCTCCTCCAGTTGCAAGCTGATGGCATCTTCCGGATAGGTATGAAGCATCCCTTTCCGGCGGAAGTAGAGCGCCGTTTCGACCGCCGGCTGTCCGGGCGGGTACAGGGGTTTGCGGATGCGGAACCGCTGTGTGCCGTTGAACTCCCCGTCCTGCACGACCGGCTCTGCCGTAACGGCTGAAGACGGATCGACGGGCAACAACTCCAGTTCGTCATCGCACCGGATGGCCAGCACCATCTCCGTCTGTTCGTAAGGCAGGCGGAGACCGTCTTTCCCGGCGGAAACCGTCACGCCCTCGGGCAGTTCCGAGGCAGCCACGTCAATCCGCAGGCGGCTTTCCAAGTCCGGATATAACCCTGCTTCCCCTCCTTCGCCCCAGGCTTCCACGGTGAGTTGGGCCTTGACGTCCAGCATGTCTTTTTTCAGCACCACGCCATAGACGGTATTTCTCCGGATGATTTCCGGCAGCGGCTCCTCGAAAGAATAGCTTTGTCCGTCAATCTCGGCTTCCAAGCGGAGGCGCAGGTCCGGATTCACCTGTTCATAGACATACAGAAGGCCCGGTGTATCTTTTTTCAGGGGCGCATCCGGGGAACAGAGGCTGTAGTCTGCTTTTCCGGCTCCCTCCGGACTTTCTCCGGTCTCGTTCGGGAAAAGATACCCTTGTTGCGCCACTTGTTTAATCTCCAATTGTTTGACAACGGCTGTTTGGCTGGCAACCCGTATCCGCAAGTCGAACCGGGCCACGCTGCGGGTCAGTTTGAGAGGAATCGAAGTCGCGCCCGGCGCATAGTCCGACAGGTTCACCTTCCCGGTAAAGAAGTTTGCGGCTTGTTGCTTTTCGGCGGTTACCGTGGTCTGCAACCACTCCTGTTCTGTCATGCCCTTTTCCGGCGATACGGATTCATTGGCTACTATATATAAGGTACCGGAGCGGCGGTCGAGCGGCAGGCGATAGGTCTCTTCGGAAACCGTCACCGGCTCATAGATCTGTTGCAGGAGGCTGTCTTCAAAGAGATAGGCTTTCATCGACACGAGGTCGTCTTCTCCGGGAAGAGTTGCCGACATACCGCCAATCTGGAACGGCGTCCGGCTGATGACCAGGTTCGATTCGTTGGCTGCCGGCTTTCCCTCCTGCTCCAAAGGGTCGGAGCAAGAGGTACCTGCCAGCAGGATACTGCATAGACCGATGGCATATAAATATGTTTTCATTCACTCTTTCTTTTGTTTATTTGATATAGATGTCTTCCCCTTAGGCGGGTAGGGTGGCTACCCTTCAGCGGGTAGGATGGCTACCTCCCGGCGGGTAGGGTCTCTACCCTTAGGCGGGTAGAGTGGCTACCCTTAGGCAGGCAGAGTAGCTGCCAGTAGGCGGGCAGGGTGTCTGCCAGCCTAAGGGCAGAGTGTTTGCCAGCCAGCAGGCAGGGTGTTTGCCAGCCTACTGGCAAGAGGGCTGTCCTGAATCAGGAGTTTTGAACCTCCAGTTCCGTGTCGTTCCCCGGCTCCCATTCGTCGAGCGTCACGTTCAGATTCACACTGATATAATCCTTGCGGACGATAATCTTGTTGATGGTGTTTCGTCTGATATGTCCCGACAGCGGACTGCTCAACGTCTTTTCCTGTCCGTCGATAACCGCGTTGACGGTGATTTCCAATCCGTCGTTTGCCTGTTCATAGACATACAAGACGCCGGCTTTATCTTCGGTCAGCGGTTGGGAGAAAGTAATGGTCGTATCCCGGCGATCTACCAACGTCGGCGAATGGGCTCCCGGATTGGAGAACAGGAAGACATTGCGGGCAACATTCTTCAGCGTGATGCTCTTGATTGAGGTAATACCCGCCGTCTGGATATCGACGTCGAAACGCGAGACACCTCGTTTGATGGACAGCGGGAGTTCCACCTGCGACTTGTCATGCTCGTCCAGGTTCAGGCTGCCGCTGAAGAAGTGGGCTTCCTTGTCGTCTTTCAGGGAGAGCACCGTCTGTTTCCACTCCTCTTCGGTGATGTTCCGGTCGTGCAAGTCGTGCAGGTCGATCAATCCTTCGGTGTTGGCCAGGACATAGAGGGAACCCTGGTAGTCGGTCAGCTGGATCTGGCATCCCGCATGGCCGAACTCCAGATTGTCATACACATGGGCCAGGCTTCCATCGACAAACTGGCAGGCCTGGATATGGTCTATCTGCTCCTCTCCGTCCAGCGCAACCCCTTGTTTGTCATATTCGGCAACGAGGGTCCGGACGGTCGGCAGGGTTGCGGTTCCTCCTTCATTCGGATGTTCGGAATCGGAACAGGCCATCAATCCAAATACGCCACACCATAACGCAGCCAGTCGGGCTGCACTTGCTTTCTTTACATTTTTCATACGTTCATTCTTTTTTAATTGTTAAACATTGATTTATTTACTCGTAGATATACTCTACCGGTTTCTTTATACAGCGAATCGTTCTTGTTTTCTGGTTGTTTTGAGGGACATATTTCAGCCAGTTTTCATTGGGCTTCTCGTTGTGGGCATAGCCCTCCATCACCCAGGTGTTTGAGGAATGGCCGTAGGTCGCCATCAGCAGAGACATCCGGGCGATATTGCCGGGCGTGGTGTTCCATTGATGGCCCAACCCGCAGAGCACCCAGTGGTCTTCCCCGAAGCGGAAATCGTAGAAGGCGATGATGCCGTAAGGCTGCCCCTCGAAAGACACCTCCCGTTCGGTGATGGTCACCGTAATCTCCTGTCCGGCTTCGTTCTGGTAGGTACGGCTGCCTTGCCCGCCCAGGTTGAAATTGGTATTCTTCGCGAAGAAGGCATAGTCGTCGTACTCCGGAATCCGGTAGCCCTCGGGCGCCATCTCCTCGGGGTCGGTCAGTCCGAAGTTTTCCCCGGAGCCGCGCATCCCTTCGTGATAGAAGGCCGTCCCGTTATGCTTCAGCGGATAGCCGTCGGGATAACCCGCCTGGTACTGGTGCCCCAGTAGGCGGAGCAGTTCCGTCTCGCTGCAACGATTCAGGTAGCCAGCCAGGTCGTCGCCTGCCGCGCGGTCGGCTGCAATGGAAACCTGGTCGCTGAAACTTTTTACGTTACCGCGCAGGTTGTATTTGCACCACCAGGTCCCGTCGATGTTCACGACCGGGAGGCCCCAGTTGCGCCGGCGTATCGTATAAGCCTCGCGATTGCGTCCGTCGGCATCCGAGATGACCAGGCGTCCTTCCTGTTTGCGGCCATCCGCTTCCGGGTCGTTCGGTTTCCAGCCGCCGAGGATGCGGAAAGAACCCGCGTCGGGCGAGAGCTGCATCCAGGGAGACACTCCTTCATCGAACTCCACGGAGGCAATCTTTCCGGCCGGGAGCGTCAGGCGGCCCAGCTCCCCTTCCAGGTAGCGGTCGAAATCGCATACGCCTTCTTCATCTAATCGGATAAGTCCTTCCAGGATAATCGGACTGGATTCAATCACCAGCACCACCCGGCCTGAGTGTTCCTGCTGGCGGTGGATATTCAGGTAGAGGTATTCCTCCTGCGTCCCGGGTATCCGGTGTTCGCTTGAAATGGAAACCTGGGCAATCGGCTGCAACCCTTTGCTTGCTACTCCAGGCGAGACCTGGACACCCTGGACTTGCCCTTCTACCGTCACGTCTGTGCCGGCTTCACCCAATAAAGCTAAGTGCGACTGGCTGCCGAGATAGGGGATGAATACCGTGTCGCGGGTGGCATTGACGCGCACCCCTTCCGAGAGTTCGGAGGCCTGGACATCGACCATTCCTTTCACGAGGGGAGCGGATTCCGCCTGTGCGCCTTCCTCCCAGTCGTCGTCCTTGACCGTGACGGAGAGATTGCCGCCCCGCCCATAGACCGCCAGGGTATAGATGCGGTTGCGTCGGATAACGGCAGGCAGCGACGTGACCAAACGGTGCCGGGCACCGTCGAACGTGGCAATGATTTCCGCTTCTATCTTCGTCCGGGTTTGCTCCGGCAGATACAGCAGGCATTCGCTCCGGTTACTGAAACGGGTAAATTCCTTTTCGAAGTCGTGTGTCTGGCTGCCGACGGGATTCCTTACTTCTTCCTGTTCGTGCAGATAGCCGAGGGTGGGGAGGCCGGTTACCGTGATGCGGTTGACTTCCACGCCTTCGTCGAGCGAAGAGAGGTCGATGCGGGCCACGCTCCGCACGAGGGAAACCTTCCCGGTTCCGGCAGAGGCGGTGCCCAGTTCCATCCAGCCGCTCATGGCCACCTGCCCTTCATCGGTCACGAAGGTTTCGCGGTCGGCACTGATGGCGAGGAACTCCGCTTTCGTTGTGATGCCGGGCGTGAGTTCCTGCAAGGCTTTCAGCCGTCCGCCGTTGGCAAGCAGGCAGAGGTCGCCTTCCGTCCGTTTCGGATAGAAGGTATAGCTTCCGTCCGTCCCGGTCTGGAACGAGGTGATGATTTCCGCCAGCACTTCCTGCTCGAAGCGGAAGCCCTGCACGGTAGCGATTTGCGCATCCTGCTCCGGCAGGTAATCTTTCGAACCCGCCACTTCCAGGCGGGCACTGACGGCGGTGCCGCTTCCCTGCGGGTCGAGCCGTTCGTCGTCGCTACAGCCCGTCACTAACAGGCCGTAGAAAGCAAATAATGCAATGATCCTTTTCTTCATGGGTCATGTATTATGGATAGATATGTGGATTTTGTTTGCTGGCTAAATAATGGGGGGAGTCGATTGGCATCTGGTGCAGATGATCGACGTAGAAACGGTTCATCAGTTCCTGTGCCCACGGGCCGTAGGTAAACGAACTGTCGTGGCTGTAGCCCATGACGTGTCCTAATTCGTGGAACATGATTTCGCAGGCATAGGTATCGGTGTAGTGGTTCAGCCAGGCTCCCTGGTAGGCGCCGAACACATGGCCGCCGCCCAGTCCGAGGACATTGTTGCCCGTATAGACCAGACCCACCTGAATGTTGCGGGGTTGCCTCATCTGTTGCAACACCGTCTCCGCTGTCACCTTGTCGTTGATGCCTCCGTTGCCATACAGCCGGTCTTCGTTGGCGCGGAGAATCTCCTCATGCTCCTGCATGTCGATCATATAGGTAAAGTTGAGGAAGAAAGCGACTGCTTCCCGGCAATGCACGGGGCGGATGCCCATCCAGTTGCCCGCCGGTCCGCCGTCGGGTTTGTCGGGGTCGCCTCCGTAGAGGCTGAAGGTAATCTTCCAGCCATGTTGGATGTCTTGCAGCTTTTTCCAATAGGCGTCGCCGGAGCTGATTTCGAAGGTCACTCCCGCCGCTGCCGACAGCTCCTGCTTGGGTATCTTCAGCCATTTTCCCGATGCCGTCCGGTGCATGCGGTCGGCTGTGAACAGCGGGACCGGCTCGAAGAAATCGGCAAAGGCCGGGATAGTATCGAAATACGCCAGGTCGATATATTCGTCGGTGACAGACGGGAAGCGGGCACGGATCAGCACCTCGCCCAAGTCGCGGGGCGAGTAGAAGCGCACATGCAAACGTCCGTCGTCGGTGATGGCAACCTGCAGGGGGTGTGAGGTGTCGAATGCCCGCTGCTTGGCATCCGTATAGACCTCCTTCCGTTCGTCGTCTTGCAGGATGCGGGCATGCGCTCCCTCCCGGTAGGCTTCCGTCGTCAGGAACATCACGCCCGATTCGTCATCGGGATGAACGACGGTCGTCTGCACCCGGTTGATGCGGTTGGAAGCTACCGGCGCCATGTCGAACGCGAACTGACGTTTCACCCGGTTGTCCCGGTAGTCGCGTGTCGTTACGCTGATCTCTCCCTGCAGGGTAGTTCCTTCGGGTGTAGGCAGCAGGCAGAATGAGGCAACCGAGTCCATTGCCATCGGCGCCAGCTGAATCTCCTGCGCTCCTGCCAGTGAGCCGTCTCCGGTCAGCTCCGTATAAAAGGTTGCCTTCTTCCAGGTAACGGACTTCTGCACGACGGCCGTGCGGATGTAGGGATTGCGAAAGGCAAACGAGAAGTCCGCCCGTCCGGCAATCCTCCGTTGCGTGATGCGTCCGGGAGCCGACACGATGGTCTCGTATCCGTTGTCGCCCGGTTGTTTCTCTACGGAGAACGGCGTCTGGGAATAGAAATAGTCCGCTTTGAGCGGTTCCGATAATTGTTGGGGGAAAACCAGCCAAGGTTCGGCGGTATGGTTGATTTCGCGAAGGGTGGCGCGGTCGTCGTCGGCATTACCCTGAATGCCCAGGACGAGTAAGGTATATTCGCCTTCCTGCAATCCCTCGATATGGATTTCCGAGGTTGCGGAATTGTAGAACCCTTTCAAGTTGGAAAGGATGTCGCCCGCCGGGTCTGCCACGTAGAAGGCGAGGCGGTCGTACGTCCGGTTGTGGTTGGTAGCGGTGCTTGCTTCGGCCTCGTCGTCGTAGGCTGCGCGTTGCAGTTTGAAAACGATCCGGTCGCCCTCCATGCCTGGAGGATCCATCCACTCTTCCCGGTTGCAGGCCATCAGGACGAGGCTGCACAAGAATGTCATCAAGAAACTTTTCTTCATCTTATACTTGG
The DNA here is from genome assembly GCA_944326775.1 of uncultured Parabacteroides sp. Classification (GTDB taxonomy): domain Bacteria; phylum Bacteroidota; class Bacteroidia; order Bacteroidales; family Tannerellaceae; genus Parabacteroides. The sequence continues at coordinate 2,368 of CALVFH010000019.1, read as the reverse complement.
TTGATTAAATAAATAGTCAATCAGTTGTAAGTTGTTGCCGGTTTCTCTTTCCAGCGATGATATAACAGACGGTGTTTCTATTTTGTTTAAAATGGGGGTGGGGAAGAGGCAAAAAAATGGTTGCATACTTGTGCAATAGACATCTTTCAGTTTCCCATAGAAGCCGTTTGTTTATTTCTTTCTGTACTTTTGATTCATATCAAATGGATTTTCAGGGATAGTCCTTTCCAAATATCCGGCTTCAACCAAATTGGTCACATATTTTTTGATATTTGTATTATGGTATTTTACGCCCACTCTCTCTAAGATTTCCCTGCTGCTTCTCGGTATGCTGCAAAAGTTTACTATATCCTTCTGCTTGTTGGTAAGTTTGGGGCGATTAGTGTTAGGGCATTCCTTGTTTGTGTCAGGGGTAATGGTTTCCTCTTTTGAAGAAGTGTCAGGGCATCCTTCGTTTGTGTCAGGGGTAATGACTATCTTCTTTGAAAAAGTGTCAGGGGAAGTGTCTAAGTTTTCACTTCTCATTATTGTAATCAAGAACTCATGCGTTCTTTCGTCGTTCTTGAACTCGACTTGCAATCCATCTTCCAGAGCTCGCTGGATGCCTGTGCCTGCTCCCGTATAAGGTAGGAGATAGATGGCATTGCTGAAAAGGAAATTATTGCGGGGCATGGATGTTCCGTTGGTGATGTCTTCTACCTGCAATCCATTCGGCAATATGCCAGGGCTATGTATTTCTACCCGATTATCAAAAATAAAGATACGGATGGGGGCATTCCAGTTCAGAGAGCGATGGACGAGTGCATTGACTACAAACTCAACTAAACTGCTATATGGAATTTCAAGTTTGCCTAACGAATTAAACTCTTTCTCCACCTGTATGCTTTTAAGATTGCGTGTAAAGAAAGACATGATGGTTTCAAATTGATGCAACAGATTTCCTTCCATGTCTGCATCATTCACTTTGTCTCGGAATTGATTACCTCCTATATGGTTTCCAACAAAGCTGATACATTTGGCCGTCATGACCGGTAACCAACGCTGGGTATATTTGCCGAACAACAATATGGCAGCTACAGTCAGCTTTCCATCCGGACGAATAAAGCGCAGATTGCGCATTAGTTTGTTTAAATTGTGCCCTTTGGCGATGGTATTGGCTATTTCATCAAGAGACGCTTCATGAAGTGCATCACCTACCATTCCTTTTTTCTCCAGTACGATTGAAAAGCGGTTTCGCAGGAATATCTTAAGGGTGTCTTCATTCAAATCATCCAGCGTTGCATCTTTCACAACAGCTCCGTCGGGGGCAAAACTACCACATTCTGACATCATTTCTGCCAATTCAGCATTGTCAAAGACTTTCCGTTTGTCCGCTCCGTTCTTTATCCAGACGATACCTTTGTTGTCGTGGTAAGGCTTGTTGTTTCCTTCTTTGATAGTTGCCACAACTACGCTTCCGTTTTCTACATTTGCAGTATCGATGTCAAGCAAAATACTTGGAACTACATTTTCTGAAGCTATATTTCCGAGCAGATTGGTCGTTTCTTGGACTTCGGCATACGATAGTGGATTAAATTCTCCTGTTTTGTCGTTGATGCCAATCACAAGCTGACCTCCGCGAAAGTTGCTCATAGCAACCAATTCGCAGCCTACATCATATTTGTCCAAAATACGCTCTTTGAATTGAACCTTACTTACTTCTCCAAGGTCTCTGAGTCGCAATATATCTTCTGTAGTCATGATAGTTGTAAGTTGTTGCCGGTTTCTCTTTCCAGCGATGATATAACAGACGGTGTTTCTATTTTGTTTAAAATGGGGGTGCAAAAAACAAGAGGGGCGAACCTCACGGCCCGTCCCTCTCCCATTATGAAACTAATTGTTATTTATATAGCTGATCCCAGGGGGCATCAGTTTCTTACTTGCAATTTCACGACGGTATCGCCCATGCGAACGATATAGATGCCTTCCATCAGGTTGGCAAATTCGCGCTGGCCGGTTACCTGGTCGGTTGCGACTACTGCGCCGGTCATTGAGATGATTTGTACGTCGGTTGGCTCCGGAGTAATGACCACAATCTTGTTGGCCTGGCTGTAGGCGCGGGCGTCGGTTGCAGTGATTTCCTCGTTGGCTACCGGGAAGCCGGTTCCGTAATAGAGTTTCACGTAGATATTGCTAGTGACGTTGCGGATCTGATAGTAACCAGTAATATCTTGTGTGATTTCTTCCCATTTGTCACCATGATCGCCGCGACGGATAAAGACGCGGTATTCCCCATCGTTTTCTACGCCATTGTGCTTGTAATATACGGTGAAGCTACCACCTTCCCAAGTAGTTTTCTTATCATGGCGAGAGAGGAGTTCAATACCTT
>CALVFH010000018.1 GCA_944326775.1 uncultured Parabacteroides sp. | reverse complement strand
GCCCGTGATAGCGATTTTGAATTGGTGAGCGAGGACAGTACCTGCCTGCGCTATCGCCTGGCAAGCAATGCGGAAACACTGAAGGTTTATCCGTTTGAATTTGAACTGGAAATAGCCTATCTTCTGATGAAGAACAGTGTGGTGGTATCGTGGAAAGTAACCAATCTTTCGGCAGATAAAGAGATGTTTTTCCAGATAGGTGCCCATCCGGCTTTTTATTTCCCCGATTTTGATCCGGAAACGAGTGAACGTGGTTTCTTTGCGTTCGACAAGGCCGACGGACTGGATTATATCCGGATTGCCGAGAAAGGATGTATCTCCAAGAAAACATATCCGATGCCGCTTGAGGACGGACTGATGCCGATAGATATTCATACGTTTGATATAGATACCTACATTTTGGAAAATTCTCAAATCCGCAGGGTTTCGTTACTTGACAAGGCGAAGAATCCGTATATCAGTCTTTTCTTCGAAGCTCCGGTAGTTGGGCTTTGGTCGCCTCCAACCAAGAATGCTCCGTTTGTATGTATCGAACCTTGGTACGGACGTTGCGATGAAACCTGTTACTCTGGTAATTATGAAGATCGGGAATGGACGAACCGGTTGGCTGGCAAAGGGGTTTTCGAGGGTGTGTATGTCATTCGGATTGATTGAAAACAGAAGCGAACAGCGTATGTGGAAGCAAAATAAATGGTTTTTGGTTTGTGTTTTCTGCTTGGCGGTCTTTCCTTTGTTTGCACAAACCTATACGGTTCGCGGGGGGTCGGGTGAGCCTTACATGATAGAGGATACTCGTAACCGCATTCAGATTTATGTGGTGAATGGGGTAGAGAACGTGGAGATCAGTTATACTTCTTCGTTATCTTCCCATCAATGGTATCGTTTTAATACGCGCTTTTTAGACCGAGAGGCGATACCCTGCAGCCAAATCGGTAACACTTCGACCATTCGTGATGTGCAGGATGGGTTTGGCTATTGTGTTTACCGGGAGGGGGAGATGCTGAATGCCGTATGGATTATCGACTATGCCAAACATCCGTTTAATTTGCAATCACTGCATGTCAGTGCGCAAGATCCCTGTAGCAACCAGGTACGCCTGAGTGGTGAACCGGCCTTGGACGATTTGTACTACATGACGCCTAACGGTGTGCGGACCGCTGTCCCCCGCGAACTGGAAGTTTCCTTTACCAGTCTAGAATGGGATGACGATGCTTCGTATTTCAATGAGGTTGAACGGACACAGAACCTTGCTTCACTGGGGGACGTAATTGATGATGTGTTGATTCCGACAATCTTTTGTGTCAGTGGCGATCGCTTTTCCCAGCATTTCCGAATAGGGCAATCAGTCTGTTCGGATGAGTATATGCCACAAGGCATTGAATTGCATATTGACACGGCACAGGTAGTCGGTATCGCTGAAAATATGTCTTCTGCCCAGTCGGGTTTGTCGGCTCCGGCTACGATTCGTTTTTCAGCCATGACGAATGAGCCGGTGGCAACCATTTTCAACTGGAGAATCTATCGGAGAGATGAGCCGGATAATGTTTTAATCAATTTTACGGAACCGGAGGTGGAATATACCTTCACGACTTATGGGGATTATGTAGCCTCGATAGAAGTGAGCGATGCCACAGGAACCTGTACGAAATATGATGAGATATCGATTTCCATTGCCGAATCGTTTCTGGATGTACCGAATGCTTTTTCTCCAGGGACTTCTCCCGGTGTGAACGATGAGTTCCGGGTAGTCTATAAATCATTGGTGAAGTTCTCTTGCTGGATCTTCAACAGCTGGGGGCAAGTCCTTTATCATTGGACAGACCCTGCAAAAGGTTGGGACGGTAAAAAGGGAGGAAAATACGTCTCTCCGGGCGTTTATTATTATGTGATTGAAGCCGAAGGTTCTGACGGTATCATTTATAAGAAGAAAGGTGATATCAATATTTTCCGTCCGAAAACTATTAATGACCAGATTGATTCTGAAGGAAGTTTCTAAGCCTGCGGCAACAGAATTTTTTTACAAACATATTTAAATACTAAGTATCATGGATGAACCTAAGAAATTAAGACGTTCGACTTCGAACAAAATGGTTGCAGGAGTTTGTGCCGGTATTGCACAATACTTCAATCTGGATCCGACAATTATCCGCATCCTGTATGTATTGATGGTCTTTTTTGCCGGATTTGGAATCTTGCTTTATTTGATTTTGTGGATTGTAATTCCTAATGATGTTCAATAATGAATTTTGAATTATCTTCTCCTTTCCGTCCGATGGGTGACCAGCCGGAGGCTATCCGGGCGCTCTCGGACGGATTAAAAAGTGGGGTCCCTTTTCAAACGCTTCTTGGGGTGACCGGATCCGGAAAAACATTTACCATCGCGAATGTTATTCAGGAGGTGCAACGCCCTACTTTGATACTCAGCCATAATAAAACTTTGGCTGCTCAGCTTTATAGTGAGTTCAAAGCTTTTTTCCCAAATAATGCGGTGGAATATTTCGTTTCCTATTACGATTATTATCAGCCAGAGGCTTATTTGCCGGCTACGGATACTTATATAGAGAAAGATCTGGCGATAAATGAAGAAATTGACAAATTGAGACTCCGGGCTATGGCATCATTGCTTTCCGGTCGTCGAGATGTAATTGTGGTGTCGTCGGTTTCTTGTCTTTATGGTATGGCAGATCCTCGAGCTTTTGCAGAGCAGGTAGTTCATATCCATGTGGGGATGTTGATTGACCGGGATGAGCTGTTGCGTCGTTTTGTCGCAGCCTTGTATGTTAATAATAAGATAGATTTTCATAGCGGATGTTTCCGGGTGAATGGGGATACGGTAGATATTTTCCCTGCGATAGAGACTTTTGATGGTATGGCTTATCGCATTGAATTTTGGGGAAATGAGATAGACCGCATTTCTTCTTTCGATCCGAAAACGGGGCAGGAATTTGATAACCAGGATGATCTGAATATCTATCCGACCAACTTGTTTGTTACGACGCAAGAGCGTATAAACCAGGCAATCGGGCAAATTGATGTGGATTTAGGTACGCAGGTGAATTTTTTGAAGGAAATAGGCAAGCCTTTTGAGGCAAAGCGTTTGTATGAACGGGTTTCCTATGATTTGGAGATGATTCGCGAATTGGGGCATTGCTCGGGTATCGAGAATTATTCGCGTTATTTTGACGGGCGGGCACCGGGCGAGCGTCCGTTCTGTCTGTTAGACTATTTTCCGAGAGATTTCTTGTTGGTGGTCGATGAAAGTCATGTGACGATTCCGCAAATCCGCGCTATGTATGGCGGAGATTATGCCCGGAAGAAGAATCTGGTGGAATATGGGTTTCGCCTTCCTTCCGCGATGGATAACCGTCCGCTGACTTTCGAGGAATTCGAATCGCTTACTCCTTGCGCTATCTATGTAAGTGCTACTCCGGCTGAATATGAGTTGGAAAAGAGCGAAGGAATTGTTGTCGATCAGGTAATTCGCCCGACGGGTTTGCTCGACCCGATCATAGAAGTTCGTCCGACCAAAAACCAGATTGATGACCTGATGGAAGAAATTGCAGAACGTGCCGCCAAGGATGAACGTATCCTTGTCACTACCTTAACCAAGCGTATGGCTGAAGAACTGACTGCCTACATGAGTCGGATGGGTGTTCGTTGCAATTATATCCATAGTGATGTTGATACGCTTGAGCGTGTCCAGATTATGGATGATCTCCGGAAAGGATTGTTTGATGTGCTTATCGGCGTCAACCTTTTGCGTGAGGGATTGGACCTGCCTGAGGTGTCTTTGGTGGCTATTTTGGATGCGGATAAGGAAGGTTTTCTCCGTTCGCACCGCTCGCTGACTCAAACAGCTGGCCGTGCCGCCCGAAATGTAAATGGAAAAGTGATTTTTTATGCTGACAAGATTACGGAGAGCATGAAACTGACGATAGACGAAACCAATCGCCGTCGTGAGAAGCAAATGGCTTACAACCAGGCCCACGGTATCACGCCCAGACAGGTTGTAAAGAACAGTGTTTCGCTTGTAGCCGAAAAACAGCAGGCTGTTGAGCCCTATGCTTATGTTGAGCCCGAAGCTACCCCTGCGGCCGATCCAGTGGTGCAATATATGAATAAGGAGCAGCTCTCGCAAGCTATCGAAACCACGCGGAAGCAGATGATGGATGCCGCCAAGAAATTAGATTTCCTCGAAGCGGCTCAACTGCGTGACGAACTTTTGAAAATGGAAGATCTTTTGAAAACCAAGACTGTATGAAACGTATTCTTTTCCTGATTTTTCTCGCTGCCTGTCTTTTTCCCTCGGGAAAGGCGCAAATGTCTGATGTGGACTATACAGTTGGAGATTCCCTGCTCGTGGAGCGTTTTTTGGAGAATTTGGCTGCCAGTCCAGCGCCTTCTACGCAGGAAGGAATGCTGAAAACTGCTCATTTTTTTCTGGAGACACCTTATGTTGGTGGGACTCTTGAGCATGAACCGGAGGAGCTGGTGGTAAACCTCCGGGAATTGGATTGCACCACTTTCGTTGAAACTGTTCTAGCTTTGCTCTGGACAGCAGAGAACGGCGCAACTTCCTTTCGAGATTATTGTAATGTGCTGAGGCAGATACGTTACCGGTTTGGAGAAGTCTCCTATCTTCAGCGGTTGCATTATACGGCCGATTGGAAGTTTGAGAATGAAAAATCCGGCCTGCTGAAGGATGTGACAGCTGAAATCCCGGGTGCGAAACCCTTGCCGTTGTCCCTCTCGTTTATTTCCACGCATGTAGAAGCCTACCCGCCCTTGAAAAAGCATTCGGAATGGGTTGAAACTATCCGCCAACAGGAAAAAACGGCCAGTCGTCGTGCGTATTTTTATCTTCCGAAGGAAAATCTGTCGGCGGCAGAGGCGTTTATCCAAGATGGAGATATTTTGGGTTTTGTTACTTCGATAGAGGGTCTGGACGTTACGCATCTGGCGATAGCCTGTCGGGAAAAGGGAAAACTGACTTTTCTGCATGCATCTTCTTCGGCAAAAAAAGTTGTTCTTAACTCGACATCCCTTCAAATGTATTTGGCAGGAATGAAAAAAACGATAGGACTCTGGGTCTTCCGTCCAGTTTTCTAATCTCGTCCAACCAATTTTGCCTGTTTCTTTTTTGCAGACTTGCATGAAGGCATTTTCCTCCTGTATTCGCGAAATTTATTTTTGGTGAGCAGGAAAATGTGTTTCAGAAGGAAAAAAAACGAATAAAATATAAATAGTAGATGTATTTTCTTAATGAATTCATTTCTTCCTTTCAAAAGAAAATCTTTATATTTGTGCTCCGTAAGTATGTTATAGAACAGTCATGGTTAAACAACAGAGAAGAGATGAAATAGATTTTTCCACAAATTTAGCGGAGGTTTGGCGAGTATTGACGGATAAGGAACGGGATATCTTGAGGAATAATTCGTATGTCCAACGCTTCAAACGGAACGAGTTGATTTATTGCGAAGGTGATGAGCCGAAGGAAATGATGTGCCTGTTAAGAGGAAAGGTGAAAATCTACAAGGATGGTGTCGGCGGTCGCAGTCAGATTATCCGGATGATTAAACCGATCCAATATTTCGGCTACCGGGCGAATTTTGCACAGGAAAATTATTTGACCAACGCGTCGGCGTTTGAAGCATCCTTGGTTTGCATGATTCCGATGACGGTGGTGCGTGAATTAATTATGGGAAACCCGCAGCTGGCGATGTTTTTTATCCGGCAGTTGTCGGTGGACTTGGGAATTGCAGATGAACGGACGGTAAATCTGACGCAGAAACATATCCGAGGACGTTTGGCGGAATCTTTACTCTTTTTGAAAGACAGTTACGGATTGGAGGAAGATGGAGCAACCTTAAGCATTTATTTGGCCCGTGAGGATTTGGCGAATCTTTCAAACATGACGACTTCTAATGCCATCCGCACATTATCGACTTTTGTAGCCGAGCATATCATCGCTATCGATGGGCGGAAAATAAAGCTGATAGATGAGGAGAAACTTCGGAAAATAAGTCGCTTAGGATAGGGACGCTTCGTGTGAGGCGTCCTTTTTTATTGGACGGCCTCACGGATGCGGATTAATCTTTTCAATAAATCTTCCAATAAATCGAGCGGCAACATGTTGGCTCCGTCCGATTTTGCCTTGGATGGTTCCGGATGGGTTTCGAGAAACAGTCCGTCTGTGCCGACAGCTATTGCCGCCTTGGCTACGGTTTCAATCAGGGCCGGAAGTCCTCCGGTGATGCCCGATGCCTGGTTGGGTTGCTGGAGGGAATGGGTAATATCCATGATTACAGGGTAGCCGAATGCCTGCATTTGCGGAATGCCTCGGAAATCGACGACTAAATCGGTATAGCCGAAAGTTGTCCCTCGCTCTGTGACCATGACATTCGAGTTTCCGGCATCTACAACTTTCTGGATAGCAAATTGCATGGCTGCAGGCGATAGAAACTGCCCTTTTTTGATATTCACGACTTTTCCGGTCTGGGCGGCAGCTACCAGCAAATCTGTTTGGCGGCATAAGAAGGCTGGGATTTGAAGTATATCGACGTATTCGGCAGCCATAGCCGCCTCGTGAGTCTCGTGGATATCTGTGACAGTCGGGATTCCGAAAGTTTCACTTACCTTGCGCAGGATCTTCAGGGCTTTTTCGTCTCCAATTCCGGTAAAAGAATCCAGACGGGAGCGGTTCGCCTTGCGGTAAGAACCTTTGAATACGTATGGAATATCCAATCTATGAGTGATTTCCGTAATATGTTCTGCAATATGCAAAGCCATATCCTCACCTTCAATGACGCAAGGACCTGCGAGGAGGAAAAAGTTTTTCTTGTTTCTTAGATGATCGATTGTGAGCATATTTATCGAATTAATTTGAGAACTTCGTTTATTTTATCTTCAGTAGGCATGAGGGTGTTCATCCAATGGATAGTAAACCCCCGGCGTTCCATACCGCGAAACCATGTCATTTGTCGTTTGGCAAACTGATGGATAGCAATTTCCAATTTGGATACCATATCATCATATGTTAATTCTCCGATGAGGTATTGGGTTAGGTATTTGTATTCCAACCCGTAATAGATTAAGTCTTCCGGTCTCAATCCACTATTTAGCAGATGTTGAACTTCATCAACCATGCCTTCATCAAGGCGTGTATGGAGCCGCTTGGATATTTTTTCCCGCCGTAATTCCCGGTCTATTTGTATGCCGATAATCAGGCTGTTTATCGGTTCGTATTCCGTTTTGTCCGGAGCTTCTTTCTGATAGTATTCTTCAATTTCAATGGCTCGGATAGCTCGTTGAGCAGAATCTACATCTGTTTTGTTGTGAAGAGTTTTATAAGAAGCAAGGATATTTTCCAGTTCGGTTAAAGATTTTCCCTGTAAGGTTGCCCGTAATTGGGGATTAGGAGGCACATCCAACAGTTTATATCCCTTTAGTACCGATTCAATGTACATTCCTGTACCTCCACAAAGGATAGGAAGTTTACCTTTGGAAAGGATCTCATGATAGACACGAAAAAAATCATGTTGATATTCGAAAACATTGTATTTGTAGCCGGGTTCGCAGATATCAATCAAATGGTAAGGGATTGCTTTGCCGTTTATAATATAGTCGTTCAAATCTTTTCCTGTTCCGATATCCATTTTTCGGTAAATTTGCCGGGAATCTCCGCTAATAATTTCCGTATCTAATCGTTCGGCTAAAGCTGCAGCAAATGCGGTTTTCCCGGAAGCCGTTGGACCTAAGATTGTGATGAGTTGATAATTTGTATCCATAATGGACAAAGATAGACAAAAAAAGTCGCACCCCGAAAGGAGTGCGACTCGAAACTATAATCTTTCTTAGAGATTAATCATTTACAGATGCCATGTGAGCGATCAAATCCAATACTTTGTTAGAGTAACCGATTTCATTGTCATACCAAGAAACAACCTTAACGAAAGTATCAGTCAAATAAACACCTGCATTTGCATCGAAGATAGAAGTCAGCGTGCAACCCAGGAAGTCAGAAGATACAACAGCATCTTCAGTGTAACCCAGAACACCTTTCAATTCACCTTCAGAAGCTTCCTTCATAGCAGCACAGATGTCAGCTTTAGTAGCCGGCTTAGCCAAGTTAACTGTCAAGTCAACAACAGAAACGTCCAAAGTCGGAACACGCATAGAGATACCTGTTAATTTGCCGTTCAATTCAGGAATAACTTTACCTACAGCCTTAGCTGCACCTGTAGAAGACGGGATGATGTTGCCAGAAGCAGCACGACCACCGCGCCAGTCTTTCATAGAAGGACCGTCAACAGTCTTCTGAGTTGCAGTTGTAGAGTGAACTGTAGTCATCAAACCATTTACGATACCGAATTTGTCGTTCAATACTTTAGCAATCGGTGCCAAGCAGTTAGTAGTACAAGAAGCGTTAGAAACGAACTGAGTACCCTTTACATAAGTCTTTTCGTTAACACCGCAAACGAACATAGGAGTATCATCCTTAGAAGGAGCTGACATTACGACATATTTAGCACCAGCCTGAATGTGAGCCTGAGCTTTTTCTTTAGTTAAGAACAAACCAGTAGATTCAACTACATATTCTGCACCTACTTCGTTCCATTTCAAGTCAGCAGGATTCTTTTCAGCTGTTACACGGATTTCTTTGCCGTTTACAATCAGCTTGCTGTTTTCTACGTCTGCTTCGATTGTACCGTCGAATGCGCCGTGCATTGTATCATACTTCAACATATATGCCAAGTAATCAACCGGGCACAAGTCGTTAATACCTACGATTTGAATATCGTTTCTCTTTTGAGCTGCACGGAATACAAAACGGCCGATACGACCGAATCCGTTAATACCTACTTTAATCATTGCAATAAAACTTTTATTGGGTTTATTAAAAATATTGTTGTTCTATTTTTGTACAACACTTAAGGAAGCGACCTTCCTCGTTTTACCGACGCAAATTTACACATGTTTTTTATAATCACCGCTTGTTTGTCAAGAAAAGTGCATTCCATTTATCTTAATTTAGTGTTAAACTTTCTTTTTGGGTGCAAACATGCGTGTTAACATCTTCTTCAACTTTTTGATACCCCAACTCATTATAAAAGGTTGGGCTATTTCCCAAGCTACGGGAATCATTCCTTTTGCTATGGATAAGTAATCAGAAATACCAATTGGTGTTGTTTGTACAGGGTTAGATGATGTTTTTGTTTCAGAAGATTGGGAAACATCGTTTGTTTTTCCTTTTGATGCTTTATTCCCAGAGAATAAAAGGAATGATAACCCAGACAACAAGACGCTTCCCGCATTGTCTTGCAGGAATTGGAAAGATTCATTTAATTTCTGTTCTTGCTGTTTGCAGGCATTTTGTAAAGATGCTTTCTCAGCTTGCAGCCTTTCCAGTGGTGTCGGTTGTTTCATTGGGTGAAGGTTTATTGTCTATATTATTTTTCTTTTCATCATAAGCTGTGAGTGCGGCAATGATCTCGTTTAGGATTTTTGTCTTGATTCGTTTGCGATTTATAAAGACCAATCCTATTAAAACAAGATAAAGAATCACTACTCCCACAAATCCGGCAGCAATGGATTGAAAATAATCACCTAACCAGAAACCTAAGGCGAGAAAGATGAAGAGAACGACAAAGAATGCTAAGAACAGCAATATTATGCCATACGAGAGAACGCTAAGTACTTTTCCCGTTCTCTCGTATGTATTTAACTTGAAAATCTCTAGTTTTAATTCTACATAGGTTTTCAAGTCTGCCTTTAATTCCTGGAAGATTTTATCAGAATCTTTCATCCGTTTATTCAGCAGCTACTTCTTCAGCTTTGGCTACTACTTCCTGCTTGCCTTCTTTGTATTTGGCAATGGCATTGTTAAAGCCTTCTTTCACTTTGCCTACAACATTGTTTAATTCGTCCAGGATTTCGTCTTTTCTGTCTGTTGCTACTAAATAACCAACTGCGCTACCTACAGCAGCACCGATTACCAAACCTAATAACAATTTAGAATCTACGTTTTTCATAATGCTTCTCCTTTTAGTTTATTAATGGCACTAATGTACGTCTTTTATTTAGAATAGCAAAAGTTTGAAGTGTAATTTTGTTAAATTAACGCTTATTTCCCCACTTTTACTGCTACCCAGTTATTTTGTTCTGAATAAGAGATAAATTGTAATTGATTTTTCTCGCATTCAGCTGTGATAACTGGAATATCTTCAGTGTAAAATCCACTCATAAACAAAAGGCCTCCTTTATAAAGATGTGTAGCGTAAATGTGCATGTCTTTTAGTAAAATGTTGCGATTAATGTTCGCAAGAATTATATCGAATTGGCCATATTGGGCTATTTTTTCTGCTCCACCTAATGCAATCTCTATGTCTTCCGTATGATTGAGGCGGATATTTTCAAGCGCATTATTATATGCCCATTCGTCGATGTCAATGGCTATCACGTTGGAAGCACCTTTCATTCGGGCCAAGATGGCTAGAACAGCCGTACCACATCCCATGTCTAAAACTTTTTTCCCTTTTAGATCTAGTTTAAGCAATTCGCTTATCATCAAATAGGTCGTGGAATGATTCCCTGTGCCAAAAGCCATTTTGGGGTCGATGATGATATTGTATGTGTATCCTGATTCTTCCGGATGGAAAGAGGCTCGAATCAGGCAATCATGGTTAATGTGGATGGGTTGAAAATAATTCTTTTCCCATTCTTCATTCCAGTTTTTACTTTCGATATATTGTGCAGTATAGTGAAATGTGACATTTTCCAAAGGAAATGTAGCGAGCTTTTTCTGAAGTCCGTTTTTATCATAGAGATTTTCCGGAACGTAGGCGGTTAATCCGTTTTCATCTTCCGTAAAGCTTTCAAATCCGATTTCACCCAGTTCTGCAGCCAGAATATCGTTGATAACTGAAGTTTCTACCTTCGAAGAGTATGTAAATTTGAGTTCGTAATAGTTCATGGGGATATAATGTTATATGGTTATTGGGGTGCAAAAATACGCAAAAAGCAGCTAAGGCAAGAAAAATGACTTAGCTGCTTTTCAATTTTCGTTATTTCTTTTCTTTATTTTACGAAAGAAGCATTCTGCAGGTATTTCGCACTGGCTTCAACTCCTTCGAACTGAGTGCGTCCTTTCTTGTCGCCCTCCAATTCTACAAAATAACTTAAGATACCGATTTCATATGCTTTCTTGAAGATATTTGGAAAGTTCATCATTCCGGAGTCTCCTAAAATCCAACGATCTTTAATATGCAACAATTTGATTCTGTCTTTATACATGTCCATCCATTCTAACGGATCTTGCTGGCCCATTACTGTCCAGTAAACATCTAATTCAAACATAACCTTTTCCGGATCTGTATTTTTCATGAACAGCTCTTCGATGTAAGTACCTTTTGGGGGTGCCCATGGATTCGGGTTCTGTTCAGGTTTTTCACCGGCTTTGAGTACGCGGCGGAATTCCATGTGGTGATTATGATAACCCCATAGGATACCTGATTGCTTAGTGATTTCACCTGCTTTATTGAAAATGTCACAAACACGTTTTGCATCATCTTCGTTTTCAATGCGCGGTAAACTGGGTTGCACCATATATTTTACGCCTAATTCTGCATGGATGTCGGTGGCTTTTTTCCAGAAATCTTCGAATTTCGACATGTTTTCTGGAGTGTAATCCTGAATCATGGGTGTTAAGTGCGAGCTCGTGATTTTTATACCTGCATCATCAGCCATTTTCTTATAGTCTTTGGCTGAAATAAATGTAGTGTTTTGGGGATTGTAGTCTCCGAACATACCTGTCTTTTCCTGATAGCCGAAAATTTCCAATTCCGTATAACCCATTCCTGCCAGTTTCTTTAAACCATTAGGAACGTCTTTCAACAGTTCCTGTCCTAAGGAATACGTTTGCAGTCCCATCTGTTTTTTAGCGTAAGAAGCTGTACTGATAGGAGATACGCTACTTTCGTTTAATGTAGAAGAAGCCATGGCATGTTGGCTGGCCAAACCTCCCAAAGTGAGCAGGGAGATATTCTTCAAAAATGTTCTTCTGCTTGACATAATGAATAAGATTTTAAAGTTATGCAATTGATTTTTTATTCCTTTACAAATGTAGTTTTTATTGTCTGTATTTTGAATTGAAAACAGTTTAAAAAAGAATGTCCCCTTTGTAAAAAGGTTTAAATATTGATATTTGTCAACTATATATAAGTGGCTTTTTTCTGCTTAATACTTTTTTATACTTTTGCGGCTAATTTGATAGGAATATACGAAATATTATTTACGATTTGTAATTTGAAATGGTGTCATGTTAAAAGGTTTTCTTTATGGTATCGCCACTTCGGTGACATTTGGTTTAATACCTTTATTTACTCTTCCTCTCATGGCGAAGGGTATGCATTTTGAGTCGATACTTTTCTATCGTTTTATTTTAGCTACATTGGCATTGGGATTGATGATGAAAATCAAGCATGAAACTTTTCGTGTTCAGCGGAGTGATTTGCCTTTCTTTCTTTTGCTTGGGTTTTTGTATACTGTTTCTGCCATGTTCCTTTTCTGGGGATATGATTTTATGGGCGCTGGAGTTGCGACAACGCTTCATTTTACATATCCAGTTTTTGTAACGCTTATTATGCTTCTGTTTTTTAGGGAAAAAACATCTTGGATTACTTGTTTGGCAATATTTTTGGCTATTGCCGGCGTTGCTCGTCTTTCGATTAGTGAAGAAGTGCATTTTTCATGGGTTGGTTTGTTTATTGTATTGCTTTCGGCTGTAGGTTATGCATCTTATATCGTAACAGTCAATAAATCGCGAATCCGAAATATGAATGGGCGTAAATTGGCATTTTACGTTTTTGTTGTTAGTACCGTTATGTTTGGCCTTCGGGCTTCTATGCATTTGGGTATTCAGCCAGTTCCTGATGTCATGTCGTTTGTAAATCTTCTTTTGCTGGCTGTAGTTCCGACCGTTATTTCCAATATAACTTTGGTGCTTGCAGTTCATCGAATAGGGGGGACACTTACTTCGGTCCTTGGGGCGATGGAGCCTCTTACCGCGGTTTGCATCGGCGTCCTTATTTTTGGTGAGCCATTTACGTCTAATGAAGCATTCGGAATTTTATTGATTGTTGTGGCTGTAACAATGATTATTTTATCGAATACTATCCGACAAGGATTGTCATCGGTTTTAAAGCGTTTTCGCCCTCGTCATGCTTAACTGGGTAAATTAGAATAATGCGAAATTTTCATGATGATTTTATTTATGGCAAAAATGTTGATTTTTGGAATTATCAGCTTGTAAAAAATGACATATTGCTAATTTGAAACATATATAGGCGCTTTTCTTGTATTTTGTTATAAAATCACCGTTCTATCTTTTGTTTAGAAACTATCGTAAAAATATTATGCTATTATTGGTCTAAGTAAAACCAGAAAAAAGCAAAAAGTTATACTTTTGTGGTGTAATCAGTCAATATGATAGCATTTTTGATTTTAATTCGTCATAATGACTCTTTTTTGGAAGGGATAATTCTAATCTAATAAATAGCAATAGTATGTCTAAGTTAAGATTCAGGGTAGTAGAAAAGGCTTTTCAAACGAAACCCATCCCAGTATCAGTGCCATCAGAACGGCCAAGTGAGTATTTTGCAAAATATGTGTTTAATCGGGAGAAGATGTTCAAGTATCTGCCCACGTCCGTTTATAATAAATTGGTAGATGCTATGGACAATGGTGCAACGCTTGACCGCAATGTGGCCGATAAGGTAGCCGAAGGAATGAAGCGTTGGGCTATGTCTTTAGGTGCGACGCATTATACACATTGGTTTCAGCCACTGACAGAAGGAACGGCTGAAAAGCACGACTCATTCGTAGAGCATGACGGAAAAGGCGGAATGATGGAAGAGTTCTCTGGGAAATTGCTGGTACAGCAGGAGCCGGATGCCTCTTCTTTCCCGAATGGAGGAATCCGCAATACCTTTGAGGCTCGTGGTTACAGTGCGTGGGATCCTTCCTCTCCGGTTTTTGTGGTCGATGATACGCTGTGTATTCCTACGGTGTTTATTGCTTATACAGGAGAATCGCTTGACTATAAGGCTCCGTTGTTGAAAGCATTGAGTGCTGTCAATAAGGCGGCCGTTGATGTTTGTCATTATTTTAATCCGGATGTGAAAAAGGTCGTTGCCTATCTGGGCTGGGAGCAGGAATATTTCTTGGTAGATGAGGGGTTGTATGCTGCCCGTCCTGATTTGCTTTTGACCGGAAGAACGTTGATGGGCCACGAAGCTTCCAAGAACCAGCAGTTGGAAGACCATTACTTTGGAGCCATCCCGACCCGTGTAGCTGCGTTCATGAAGGATTTGGAAATCCAGGCCTTAGAGTTGGGTATCCCCTTGAAGACCCGTCATAATGAGGTCGCTCCTAACCAGTTTGAGTTCGCTCCTATTTATGAGGAATGCAATTTGGCTGTGGACCACAATATGTTGATTATGTCGTTGATGCGCAAGGTCGCACGGACTCATGGCTTCCGCGTGCTCTTGCATGAGAAGCCTTTCAAGGGAGTGAACGGTTCAGGCAAGCACAACAACTGGTCGTTGGGTACGGATACGGGTATCTTGCTGATGGCACCCGGTAAGACCGCAGAGGATAATCTGCGTTTCATTACCTTTGTTGTCAATACGCTGATGGCTGTTTACCGTCATAACGGTTTGTTGAAGGCTTCGATTATGAGTGCCAGCAACGCCCATCGTTTAGGAGCCAACGAGGCACCTCCAGCCATCATTTCTTCTTTCCTGGGAACCCAGTTGAGCAAGGTGCTCGACCATTTGGAAGATAGTTCGATGGACGAGCTGGTTGGTCTTGGCGGAAAACACGGGATGAAGTTGGATATCCCTCAGATTCCGGAATTACTGATTGACAATACCGACCGTAACCGGACTTCTCCGTTTGCGTTTACGGGCAACCGTTTTGAGTTCCGGGCTGTGGGTTCGGAAGCAAATTGCGCCAGCGGTATGATTGCCCTGAATACGGCCGTAGCAGAACAGCTGACCGAATTCAAGAAAGAAGTCGATGGCTTGATGGAAAAGGGTGAGCCTAAGGTTTCTGCCATTCTCCAGGTTATCCGCAGATATATCAAGGAATGCAAGCCTATCCGCTTCGACGGGAACGGTTACAGCGAAGAATGGAAGGCCGAAGCTGCTCGCCGCGGACTGGATTGCGAGACGAGCTGCCCGCTTATCTTCGACAATTATCTCTCGGAAGCGAGCGTGAAGATGTTCGAATCTACAGGCGTGATGACGCGAAAGGAACTGGAAGCCCGCAACGAAGTCAAGTGGGAAACCTATACGAAGAAGATTCAGATTGAAGCCCGCGTGCTCGGTGACTTGGTTATGAATCATATCGTCCCGGTGGCTACCGACTATCAGACCAAACTGATTGACAATGTATATAAGATGAAGGCTCTGTTCCCCGCCGAGAAGGCCGACAAGCTCTCTGCCGAGAACCTGGCTATCATCTGCGAGATTGCTGAACGCACTTCCTTCATCAAGGAGCATGTCGATGCCATGATCGAGGCTCGTAAGGTGGCCAACAAGATTACCGACGAGCGCGAAAAGGCCATCGCCTACCATGATAATATCGTGCCGATGCTGGAGCAGATCCGCTACCACATCGATAAGCTGGAACTGATTGTCGATGACCAGATGTGGACATTGCCCAAATACCGGGAAATGTTGTTTATCCGCTAAGGGATAAGTAGATGTGAGGATAGGGGCCTTGGAAGTCTGTCAATGGACTTTCAGGGCCCTGCTTTTTTATCCCTTGTTGGTAGTTGCATAATAATTCCAGAAGGTATAATTTTGCGCGACTTTCAATGCTATGTGATGAGCCAGTTATATACTAAAGGAAATCTGACCGAGGGCGGCATTACCGTTACCATGTTGCGTTTCGCGCTGCCTCTTATGCTCGGTAATCTGTTGCAACAATGTTATAATATTGCCGACACGCTTATTGTTGCCCGCGTGCTGGGTGCCGAAGCACTGGCCGCTGTGGGGTCGTCGTATGCACTCATCGTCTTTATTACATCCGTATTCATCGGGCTTTGCATGGGGTGTAGTGCCCTGTTCTCCATCCATTATGGAGCTCACGACCTCAAGGCTTTGCGCCGCAGTATTTTCTCTTCCATGCTTATTGTCGGTGCGACGACGCTGTTTCTCAACGTGCTTTCGCTGACATTTCTTACACCCATCATACGGCTTATGCAGACGCCAACCGAGGTGGAGCAGCTTACCCGTGATTATCTGTTCGTTGTCTTTCTGGGGATGGTGCCTGTGTGCGTGTATAATTTTTATGCCTTCCTGTTGCGTGCCGTGGGCAATTCGGTGGTTCCGTTAGTGTTTCTTGCCGTATCCGTGATGCTCAATATCGCGCTAGACCTTCTGTTTATTCTGGCTTTCGGCATGGGGGTAGAGGGGGCTGCCTGGGCTACTGTTGTCTCGCAGGTTGTGGCAGCTTTCGGTCTGTATCTTTATACGCGGCGGCATTTCCCGGAGCTCAGCCTTACGCGGGCCGATTGCAGGGCTGTGGATGGTGCGTCGCTCAAGCGGGTGGCTTCCTGGTCGTTTCTCACGTGTCTGCAGCAGTCGGTGATGAACTTCGGCATCCTGATGGTACAAGGACTGGTCAATAGCTTTGGCACAGCTGTGATGGCCGCGTTTGCCGCTGCCGTGAAGATAGACTCATTTGCCTATATGCCGGTACAGGATTTCGGCAATGCCTTCTCCACATTCATTGCCCAGAACTTCGGGGCAGGACGTAGCGACCGCATAAGGCGGGGCATACGCAGTGCCGTGATTGTCACCACGGTATTTGCCCTCACGGTGTCGGCCTTGGTATTCTGGCTGTCTCCGTGGCTCATGTCCATGTTTGTGTCGGAAAGCGAGAGCGAGATTATTGCCATTGGGGTGGAATACCTGCGTATCGAGGGCAGTTTTTATGTCGGCATAGGCTATCTCTTCCTGCTTTACGGGCTTTATCGCGCCCTGGCCATGCCGTCGATGTCGGTGGTGCTTACCGTGGTATCGCTCGGTACCCGTGTGGTACTGGCATATGCTCTGGCCGCCATACCCTCGGTGGGATATACCGGCATCTGGTGGTCGGTACCGATCGGGTGGGCCTTGGCAGACCTCACTGGGCTGTGGTACTACCGCCGGAAATGCAATATGCGAATGAAAATTAATACCCTATAAATTAAGAAAGGAGACAACCATGTTGGCATATACTTACCTTGGAAAAGGACATTTTGAATTAAGAGAGAAACCCGTACCCGAACTGCAAAACCCGCGCGACGCCATCGTGAAGGTGACGCTTGGGAGCATCTGCACAAGCGACCTGCATATCAAGCATGGCAGTGTGCCGCGTGCTGTGCCGGGCATTACCGTCGGCCATGAGATGGTGGGCATCGTAGAGCAGATCGGCTCGGAAGTGAAGCACGTGAAGCCAGGCGACCGCGTGACGGTGAACGTGGAGACTTTCTGTGGCGAGTGCTTCTTCTGCCGCCACGGCTATGTGAACAACTGCGAAGACCCCGATGGCGGCTGGGCCTTGGGTTGCCGCATCGATGGGGGACAGGCTGAATATGTGCGCGTTCCTCATGCCGACCAGGGGCTGAACCGCATCCCCGATGGCGTGAGCGACGAGCAGGCGCTTTTCACGGGCGACATCCTCGCCACGGGTTTCTGGGCCGCACGTATCTCGGAGATAACTCCCGACGATACTGTGCTGATTATCGGGGCCGGCCCCACGGGCATCTGCACCTTGTTGTGTGTCATGCTGAAGAAACCGCGGCGCATCATCGTCTGCGAGAAGTCGGAAGAGCGGGCAGCCTTCGTGCGCAGCCATTATCCCGGTGTTCTGGTCACCGCCCCGGAAACCTGCCTGCAGTTTGTCCGGGAGAATAGCAGCCACGGGGGTGCCGATGTGGTGATAGAAGTGGCCGGCTCCGACGATACGTTTGCCCTCGCCTGGCAGTGCGCCCGTCCGAATGCCATTGTGACGGTCGTGGCGCTGTACGACCGTCCGCAAATCCTCCCGCTGCCGGATATGTATGGCAAGAATCTGACGTTCAAGACTGGAGGGGTCGATGGCTGCGACTGTGAGGAGATTCTCCGCCTCATCGCTGACGGTCGGATAGATACGACTCCACTCATCACCCATCGTTTCGGACTGTCGCAGATAGAAGAGGCTTATCGCGTGTTTGAAAACCGGTTGGACGGGGTGATTAAGGTGGCTATCGCCAACGACCGGTAACCGTTGCCTCTTCCCTACGGTGAGTCCGGGTAGTCCCGACAGGCAAGCAACCGTAGTCCCTCTTCTTGAGCGACTACAGTCCCTGCTTAGGAGCAACTGCAGTCCCTCCTAAGCAGGGACTGGCCGACTCTACCGCAGGGGACGGTGAGAGGTCGCCGCTACCGTCTCAGTGCTTCCATTCAAGCCGTTCCTCGTAGGCATCGAAGGCCATATCTGCCGTCACGCCGGCCTCCCGGAGCGCTCTCTTTACAAGGGCCTGCTCTTGGGGCGACATGGCCTGTTCGCCGTTCCTGCGCCGGAAGAAGCCCGAACGGCTGAAGTGCCCCATCAGGATCCATTTGATATGGTCGTATTGGTGGGGCAGCAATTCGCGTTGCAGGCGGGTAAAGCCGCGGGCGTAAGTCACGGGCTTGTCGTCGCACCGGTGGGGGCATTGCTCGCCGGGCTGGTAGAAACGGGGGTTGAGCACGTGGAGTGTCTGCTCGGTCTCAACCAGTTGGCGGTATGCCCGTTGGCGCAGGCAATGGTCGGCCACGGGGCAGTCCGCCAGGCTGCAGGTGGAATATCCGAAGGGAACTTTCAAAGGTAATTTATCCATGATTCTGGGTTTTATCGTTTCTTATTCTTTTACAATATCTTTCAGCGGGATGCTTTGGAACGTCATGTGCGCCACGCTGCTTTCATACAAGATGCCGAGGTGCTCGCGGTCTATCATCGTCAGGCAGGAGTAGCCCCAGCTCTCTTCCTCGTCGAGCAGGAGCCGGTGCTCAGGCAACCAAGTATATCCCCCGTCCAGGCTGATTTGGATGGTGAGGTTGCGGCGATGCTCCGTGGAATGCGGGTTCGAGAAGATGAGCAGGTCTTTCCCCAGCACGTTGTCGCTGGCCTTGACGCTGATGAGGCTGGCCATGCACACCGGCTCGATGAGGGCTGTCCGCGACGACTCGTGTTCTTTCCAGGTCTTGCCGAGGTCGGTCGTGGTATAGACGGCGCGGCTGCCTCCCCGGTTGTCGCGCATGTTGAGCATGAGCACGCCCGGTTCCACTTCGGCCACCTGTGCCTCGGTGGTGTTCGAGCGGGCATGGTTGTGGATGGTCCATGTCGTTCCCCCGTCGCGGCTGTACATGATGCCGGCGTTGGGGATGCGGTTCTCATCGATGTATTGGATTGGGAAGACCAGGGTCCCGTCGGAGGTCGTAATCCCGCGTCCGGGCCCTTGCAGCAGGAAGAACCAGCCGGGTTTCTTGACCTGCCGGGTGATGTTGACGGGCGCCGACCAGGTTTGCCCGTCGTCGGTGCTCTTGGCGAGGACAAGTTGGGCCGTCCGGTCGGGATCCATACCTGGGAATGAACTCCACCAGGCTCGCTGGTTGCCCATGCCGTGGGTCCAGGCGGCTACGATATAAGCCGTATTGGTGCGGGTATCGACCAGGATGGACGGGTCGCCCACGCCGTTCTGCGCGGCAGGGAGTCCACCGTATTCGCCGAAGGAGAGGGGGATGCGCATCTTTTCCCAGGTCCTTCCGCCGTCGGTACTGCGGCTCAGGCCGATGTCGATGCGTTCCTGCAGGTCCACGCTGCTGTTGTAGCGGATGTCATAGACCCCGAGCAGGGTACCTTGGTTGGTTGTAACCAAGCCCGGAATGCGGAAGGCGGCAGCCCCGTCGTCGCCGGCATGGCGCACCCCGACGCCCATCCGCCGGACTATCTGCGGGTCGGAGAGGGTTCTCACGGGGACAGACTGCCCGTCGGCGGTGGTTGAGGTGATGTTGGCCGTCACCTTTGTATCCAGGCCGGCCGTCTCATCCATTTCGATGCTTACCCAGAAGAAGTTTACTCCCGGGAAGAGCTTTTGGTTTCCGGTCAGCGTGACGGTGCTCGTAGTCGGACGGACTTCCGCTTTGCAGATGGAATAGCTTCGGTTGGCCGAGCGTGTTGCCCCCGGCGTATGGCTGGAGAGGTAGTTCACCGGCGCAAAACGGTGGAGACTCCGGTCTTGCCTTGCGTCGGTCCCGGCATAGTAGAGCTTTACAGCTTTGACGGTATGAAGGGGGAGAGATTCCTGGAAGGCGAGGGTTACCTCTTCGAGGGTCTGACTTTCGGTGGCCTCCATGCGGAGTTGAAGCAAAACATTGTCATGGCGTTCCAGCAGGATAGGAACCTGGGGTTGTCTGACAAAAAGGGTATCCGCCGCCTCTGCCGAGAGGGTAGATACCAACAGTCCGAGTGCAAATAATATCTTTTTCATGCGATATGGGATTTATTGTTGTTTAGGATGATTCGGGTGTCCTCAGCGGTTAAAATTAGGAAATATCTCGGATATGCATAAGGGGCGGTGTAAAAAACTTTTCAAAAAAAGTGGCAAATCGTTTGGATTTACTGAATCCCTTTGTATATTTGCCACCGAAATAACAAGAACAATGAAAAGATATAACGTAAATACTAATAATTGGTGGTGGCGCCTCAGACAACCGAATTGGTCGTAAGAGACGAAGGCCCCTATGCGTATTACGAAATAAGAAGTTATCCAAAGCGGTCTGTCGCACTTGCGGCAGACCGCTTTTTTATGTGCAAATAGTAAACTCAAGTTATCATATCATGTACCAAGTAAACGACAAAGGTTATTATGGCGAATATGGCGGAGCCTATATTCCCGAAATCCTCCACCGCTGTGTGGAAGAGTTGCAGCAAACCTATCTGCAAGTGATGAATAGTGAAGCGTTCCGGAAGGAATACAACCAGTTGCTGCGCGACTATGTAGGGCGTCCGTCGCCGCTCTACCTGGCGAATCGCCTCAGCCGGAAATATGGTTGCAAGATTTATCTGAAGCGTGAAGACCTGAACCATACCGGTGCCCATAAAATCAACAATACCATCGGACAGATTCTTATTGCCCGCGAGATGGGGAAGAAACGTATCATTGCCGAGACCGGAGCCGGGCAGCACGGAGTGGCTACGGCGACGGTTTGCGCCCTGATGAATATGGAGTGTGTGGTCTATATGGGGAAGACCGATGTGGAGCGTCAGCATGCCAATGTCCAGAAGATGCAGATGCTGGGAGCCCGTGTGGTGCCGGTTACCTCAGGAAACATGACGCTGAAGGATGCGACCAACGAGGCTATCCGCGACTGGTGTTGTCATCCGGCCGATACGTATTATATCATTGGTTCTACGGTAGGCCCGCATCCCTATCCCGACATGGTTGCCCGCTTGCAGTCGGTCATCAGCGAAGAGATCCGGAAGCAGCTGGCGGAGCAGGAAGGGCGTGACTATCCGGATTACCTGATTGCCTGTGTTGGCGGAGGAAGCAATGCCGCCGGTACCATCTACCATTATTTGGATGATGAGCGGGTGAAGATTGTATTGGCTGAAGCCGGAGGCGAGGGAATAGCCTCGGGAAAGAGTGCCGCTACCATCCACTTGGGGCGGAAGGGGATTATCCACGGAGCACGCACCTTGGTGATGCAGAATGAAGACGGACAGATAGAAGAACCCTATTCGATTTCGGCTGGGCTGGACTATCCGGGTATTGGTCCCATGCATGCGAACCTGGCTTCCTGCCACCGGGCTACGGTCCTGGCCATCAATGACGATGAAGCCTTGCGTGCCGCTTACGAGCTGACACGTCTGGAAGGCATTATCCCTGCCTTGGAGAGTGCCCATGCCCTTGGAGCCTTGGAGAAGATACCTTTCCGTCCGGACGATGTGGCCGTCCTCACTGTCTCGGGCCGGGGAGATAAGGATATGGATACTTATATCCGTCATTTCAATGATTATATGGAGAACCTTTAATGAAATAGCAAGATGAAGAGTTACACTTTTTGTACGAAAGCCAGACGGGTGTTGGGCGACTTGCACACCCCGGTCAGTATTTATCTGAAAGTCCGCGATGTCTATCCGGAGTCTGCTCTCCTCGAAAGCTCCGATTACCACGGAAACGAGAATAGCTTGTCTTATATCGCGCTTTGTCCCATTGCCAGTATCGGAATCAACGGGAACCACTGTATTTGCCGTTATCCGGATGGGACGGAAACGACCGAGCCGCTTCGTCAGGAGTTCACGGTAGCGGATGCCATCAACCACTTCCTGGGGTGCTTTCAGGTGAGCGGCGAGGAATGTAGCGCATGTGGCCTGTTCGGCTATACCGCCTTCGATGCCGTGAAGTATTTCGAGCCTATTCCGGTGCCGGAGGTGCACCATGATGAGAATGATGCTCCGGATATGCTCTACATATTATATAAGTATGTACTTGTCTTCAACCATTTCAAGAACCAGTTGACCATGGTCGAACTGCTGCAGGAAGGCGAACCAGATCATCTAAATGAGATTGAGACATTGATCAATAACCGCAACTATGCCTCTTATAACTTCCGGCGGGTAGGAGAAGAAACCTCTCCGGTATCCGACGAAGAGCATAAAGCCATTATCCGCGAGGGAATCCGCCATTGCCTCCGGGGGGATGTTTTTCAGATTGTATTGAGCCGCCGGTTCGAGCAACCGTTCCAGGGTGATGATTTCAAGGTCTATCGGGCGTTGCGGAGCATCAACCCCTCGCCTTACCTGTTCTACTTCGACTTCGGAGGCTTCCGCATCTTCGGTTCTTCTCCCGAGACCCATTGTAAAGTTATAGGAAGGCATGCGACTATCGACCCGATAGCCGGCACGGCGTTCCGCACGGGGGTGGTAGAGATAGACCGCCAGCGCACCGACGCCTTGTTGAAAGATCCGAAGGAAAACGCTGAGCATGTCATGCTGGTCGATCTGGCACGCAACGACCTTTCCCGGAATTGCCGGGATGTCCATGTCGATTTCTATAAGGAGGTGCAGTACTACAGCCATGTCATCCATCTGGTGTCGCGTGTCAGTGGCGACCTTCTTCCGGAGAGCAATCCCATCCAGACTTATATCGATACGTTTCCAGCCGGAACGTTGAGTGGAGCTCCGAAGGTCCGTGCCATGCAACTGATTACAGAAATAGAACATACCAATCGCGGTGCCTATGGCGGCTGCATCGGGTTTATCGGCTTCGATGGCAACCTGAACCAAGCCATCACCATCCGGACATTTGTCAGCCGGGGTAATGTGTTGTATTACCAGGCAGGCGGAGGCATTGTAGCGAAGAGTGATGTGGACCGTGAACTCCAAGAGGTCAACAATAAGCTGGGCGCCCTGAAGAAGGCGGTATTGTTGGCAGAGGAGGTTTTAAATTAGTATTAAGATTAAATGAAACAACATAGAACGATGAAAATATTGCTTTTAGACAATTACGATTCTTTTACCTATAATCTCCTTCATATCTTGAATGAGTTGAATGCTGATGTGGAGGTACATCGCAACGACCGGATATCCTTGGACGAGGTTGCTCGTTTCGACAAGATCTTGCTTTCTCCGGGACCGGGCATCCCTTCCGAAGCTGGTATTCTCTTGCCGCTTATCCGTCGTTATGCTCCGGAGAAAAGCATTCTGGGCGTTTGCCTGGGTGAACAGGCCATCGGTGAAGCCTTTGGAGCCAAGTTGATCAATCTGAAGGAAGTGCATCATGGCATTGCGTCAGAAATCCATGTCGTAGCCGACGAGCCTTTGTTCCGTGGCTTGGGCGAACGTTTTACGGCGGGGCGTTACCATTCGTGGGTTGTATCCCGCGAGGACTTCCCGTCCTGTCTGGAGATTACAGCTGAAGCTACGGATGAGGGGGAAATCATGGCGCTCCGTCATCGTGAATACGATGTCCGCGGCATCCAGTTCCATCCGGAGTCTGTCCTTACTCCTCAAGGGAAGATCATATTGACAAATTGGATATCCGGAGAATAGAAACCTTTAAAACGAATAGATCATGAAACAGATACTTTACCGGCTCTTTGAGCACCAATATCTTGGACGCGATGAGGCTCGCCAGATCCTCCAGGACATCGCGGCCGGAAAATACAACGAGATGCAGATTGCCAGCCTGATTACGGTTTTCCTGATGCGTAACATCTCGGTTGAGGAACTGATCGGCTTCCGTGAGGCTCTGCTGGAAATGCGTGTACCGGTCGATTTGAATGAATACCGCCCTATCGACATCGTAGGTACGGGCGGTGACGGTAAGAATACGTTTAATATCAGTACTACGTCGTGCTTTGTCGTGGCTGGTGCCGGCTATAAGGTCGTGAAGCACGGAAACTATGGGGCTACCTCGGTCAGCGGTGCCAGCAACGTAATGGAACAGCATGGTGTGAAGTTCTCAACCGATCCGGGGCATTTGCGCCGTTCCATTGAGAATTGCAATATTGCTTACCTCCATGCACCTTTGTTCAATCCTGCTTTGAAGGCTGTGGCTCATGTCCGCAAGCAACTGGGCGTGCGCAGCTTCTTCAATATGCTGGGGCCGCTGGTCAATCCGGTTATTCCTGCTTATCAGTTGCTGGGTGTTTACAACCTTCCTCTGTTGCGGCTCTATAACTATACTTATCAGGCCAGTGGAACGCAATTCGCTGTAGTGCATAGCTTAGACGGTTACGACGAGATTTCCCTGACCGGAGAATTCAAGGTTGCTACTGCCAATAAGGAAAAGATTTATACGCCGGAGATGCTGGGTTTGCCCCGTTGTACGGAAGCTGAACTCGACGGAGGGGATACGCCGGAGGCTGCTGCCCGTATCTTCGACTCGGTGTTGGAGGGTACGGCTACTCCCGGCCAGCAGGCCTGTGTGATTGCCAATGCCGGTTTTGCCATCCATGTCATCTGTCCGGATAAGCCGGTGGCCGATTGCATTGCCGAAGCCCGCGAGTCGCTAGAGAGTGGAAAAGCCCTCCGGACCTTCAAGCATTTCCTTCTTCTGAACAGCGACAATGGATAACTCTCTAAAATAATACCTGTATGGATATATTGGAAGAAATCGTCAGAAACAAACGTATGGAAGTCGCCCGGCGGAAGCAGGTCATCCCGTTGGAGATTTTGCAGGAACGGTGCGAGGGCATGGCGCGTCCGGTTCGCTCCATGAAAGCCGCTTTGTTGGCATCGGATAGCGGCATTATCGCCGAGTTCAAGCGCAAAAGTCCGTCGAAAGGCTGGTTGCATCCCGAAGCACAGGTCTCCGCCGTCGTTCCTTGCTATGAAGAGGGTGGGGCGGCCGCTTGTTCCGTCTTGACCGACGAGCGTTATTTCGGGGGCACTGCTGCCGATTTGCTCGAGGCCCGCCGGTTAGTCTCTTTGCCTCTGCTCCGGAAAGACTTCGTGGTCGATGCCTACCAACTTTATGAGGCCCGCGTGTTGGGTGCCGATGCTGTCTTGCTGATTGCTGCCGTGCTGGCTCCGGAGGCCTGTTATCAGTTGGCTTGCCTGGCGCATCGGCTGGGATTGGAGGTCCTGCTCGAAATCCATCGCGAGGAAGAGTTGGCCTGCCTCTCTCCGGAGGTGGATATGCTGGGCGTGAACAACCGAAACCTCGGGACGTTCCACACGACGGTAGATAATTCCTTTGCCCTTATCGGCAAACTCCGGGACTACCTGGCAGCCCATCCCGACCGGCATTCCTCTCCCGTCTTGGTCTCCGAGAGCGGCCTGAAGGAGCCGGGGATGCTCCGCGTCTTGCGTGGCGAGGGGTTCCGCGGTTTCCTTATCGGCGAATCGTTCATGAAGCATGCCGACCCCGGTGCCGCCCTCCGTGCGTTTGTCCGGGAGAGCCGTTTTATCTATAAGGTGTGCGGCATGATGCATCCGGAGAACATCCGTGCGGTATTGCAGGCCGGAGCAAATGCCATTGGGCTGATCTTCTATCCGCCTTCGCCCCGCTGTGTCCCGGCAGATGACGGGGAGGGGCTGGCTGCCCTGATGACGCAACTGGATGTCCGGAAAGTCGGGGTCTTTGTCAATGCCGCTATAGAGGAGGTGCTTCGTCAGGTCTCTCGTTACAGCTTGACGCATATCCAGCTGCACGGTGACGAGTCGGCGGACTATTGTCGCGAACTGCGCGGGCAAACCTCCTGCCGCCTGATAAAAGCCTTGCCCGTAGCTTCGCCCGCTGACTTGGCAAAGGCTTCCGCCTATGTCGGGCTGGTCGATTATTTCCTTTTCGATACCCCTTGCCCGGAACGAGGCGGTTCGGGCCGTTGCTTCGACTGGAGCCTGCTCGATGCTTACCGCCTGCCGGTGCCTTTTCTCCTGAGTGGCGGCCTGTCGCCGAGCAGCCTCGATGCGCTCCGTGCCTTTCACCATCCTTATTGGGCAGGTATTGACCTGAACAGTGGTGTCGAGACCGCCCCGGGCCTGAAGTCGCCCGACAAAGTGGCTTCCCTCATTATTCCTTATGTATCTTAATCTTTATCAGTCATGAATAGAATCGATTCATTATTTCAACACAAGCAGAGCCGGATACTCTCCGTTTATTATCCGGCTGGTTACCCTAATCTGGACGACACCCTGCCTGTCCTGCACAGTTTGCAAGCCGCCGGCATCGACCTGGTGGAGATTGGCATCCCCTTTTCCGACCCGATGGCCGATGGTCCCGTTATCCAGGAAGCTTCCACTCGGGCACTTCGTAACGGCATGAGTCTCCGCCTGCTGTTCAGCCAGCTTGCGGATATGCGGCGCGACATCCATATTCCCGTCATTCTGATGGGTTATCTCAATCCTGTCATGCAATACGGTTTCGAGCGTTTCTGCGAGAGTTGCCGGGCGGCGGGCGTTGACGGGGTAATCATCCCCGACCTGCCTTTTGCTGATTATATCGCCGACTATAAGCCCATTGCCGACCGCTACGACCTCCGCATGATTATGCTGATTACGCCCGAAACTTCCGAGCCTCGCGTCCGTGAAATCGATGCGCATACCAGTGGTTTTATCTATATGGTCTCCAGTGCGGCGACGACCGGTGCCCAGCGTTCGTTCGACGAGCAGAAGCAGGCGTATTTCCGGCGTATCGACGCCATGCATCTTCGCAATCCTCGCCTCGTTGGCTTTGGGGTGAGCAACCGGGCTACACTCGAGGCGGCTTTCGCCAATTCCAGCGGCGCCATCGTCGGCAGCAAGTTCGTGCAGCTCCTGAAAGAGTATGGATTGCAGGCGGCTGGCGAGTTGCTGCATCGGCTCTCCGAAGAATAGCCGGATGGCAGATGCATAAAAGCACCGCTCCGGATGTGGGGCGGTGTCCTTCACAGCAACCCGGTGACGGCACTGGCCGGTATCTCCAGTTTGGAGAAGGCGAACATCTTTTTGCCAAGGTCTTTCAGTGAGGCGCCGATGTGCCAGACCTCCGTCCCGTCGATAATCAGGAAGCGGTCGTGGCATTTCTTGTAGGTATGCAATCCTATCGGCGGATACTGGCTGTTGTGCTTCTGCAAGTCCAGTTGCAGTTGGCGGCTGACGGCCTGTGTGTAGATGTCGGCTTCCACGCCGGTGTTCCGTTTGCTGAGCATCAACAGCACCGACTCGTCCACATAGTTGTCTATCAGCAGCAGGGATTTCCGGGCGGAGCGTATCAGGTCTGTAGCAAACTTGTAGGCATCGAAGATTTGTCCATCGTAGAAGATGCCCTCCACGGGCGGCAGCGAGGTGCGGACGAAAAAGTCTATCTTCCGGGAATGTTCCGCGACGGTATGCTCCAGTTCCGTCAGACGGCGGTTGACCGAATAGCCTTTCAGCAGGTACTCTTTCAGCACACCATTTGCCCAACGTCGAAAAAGAGTGGCGTTTTTACTATTCACCCGATAACCGACAGACAAGATGGCATCTAGACTGTAATATATAGTAACATACTTTTGTTTTCCTTCGTTACCCATATGTTCCAAAATGGAACATGTGCTATTCTTATCCAGCTCACCACTCTTGTAAATGTTGTTGAGGTGTTTGGTAATGGCAGGTCTTTTTGTTCCAAACAAGGTTGCTATCTGCGCCTGCGTCAGCCATACCGTCTCATTTTCCAGCCTCACCTCCAGCTTTACCTCGCTATCCGGCTGATAGAGTATGATTTCTCCTTGATTCTCCATATTGTCTTTTTTATAGTTAAGATTTTATCTGTAAAGGTACGTTGTTTGGGCTAATGGTCAAAGCATACGGGAAGATAAACGCACCGCTCCGGATGTGGGGCGGTGTCCCTCACAGCAACCCGGTGACGGCACGGACCGGTATCTCCAGCCTGGAGAAGGCGAACATCTTTTTGCCAAGGTCTTTCAGTGAGGCGCCGATGTGCCAGACCTCCGTCCTGTCGATAATCAGGAAGCGGTCGTGGCATTTCTTGTAGGTATGCAATTCTATTGGCGGATACTGGCTGTTGTGCTTCTGCAAGTCCAGTTGCAGTTGGCGGCTGACGGCTTGTGTGTAGATGTCGGCTTCCACGCCGGTGTTCCGTTTGCTGAGCATCAACAGCACCGACTCGTCCACATAGTTGTCTATCAGCAGCAGGGATTTCCGGGCGGAGCGTATCAGGTCTGTAGCAAACTTGTAGGCATCGAAGATTTGTCCATCGTAGAAGATGCCCTCCACGGGCGGCAGCGAGGTGCGGACGAAAAAGTCTATCTTCCGGGAATGTTCCGCGACGGTATGCTCCAGTTCCGTCAGACGGCGGTTGACCGAATAGCCTTTCAGCAGGTACTCTTTCAGCACCTTGTTTGCCCATTGGCGGAACTGTGTGCCACGAATGGATTTCACTCGGTAGCCTACCGAGATGATCACGTCAAGATTATAGTACTTAACTCGATAGTTCTTACCATCGGCAGCAGTTGTCAAGGATTCCTTGACAACTGCCTCTTGCTTTAATTCGCCTTCTTTGAAGATGTTGTTCGTATGTAGGCTTATATTTTGCTTGGATGTTTGAAACAGTTCAACCATCTGTGCCTGCGTCAGCCACACCGTCTCATTTTCCAGCCTCACCTCCAGCTTCACCTCGCTATCCGGCTGATAGAGTATGATTTCTCCTTGATTCTCCATATTGTCTTTTTTATAGTTAAGATTTCTCCAGCAAAGGTACGTTGTTTACGTAAACGGGCAAAGCATACGGGGATAAATAAAAGCGCCAAGAGGCCATCCCCCTCTTCCGATGGGAGACAGCCTCTTGCCTTTTCTTCTTTCCTCCTCCTGTGCGTGCGGGAATGTTCAGCTGATGCTCGGCCCGTCGGAGCCGCCGCCTTCCTCCTCTTCGCCGCTGCCGGCATCGGGAGTGGTGTCTTCCGCGTCGGCGGGCAGTTCAATCCACTCCAGATCGTCGCTGTCCACGAGGGCGCGGGTGTAGCCCTTGCTGCCGGCGAGGCGTTCACGTTCGGGGGTGAACTCCACGCGGACGGCCTTCACCTGCTTCTCGAAGTCGAAGTCGTCGAGGTTCTTCACGCCCGTGGTGTCGAGCGTGTAGCGGAAGTAGCCGAGGCCCTTGATGTGGACGCTCTTGCCCTGCGCCATGCGGGTGTGCATCACGCCGGCGATGTCGCCCAGCACGGCCTGCACGTCCGAGTTACTTACGGTGGAAATCTTCGACAAATCCTTTGCGATGGTTTCCGTTTCTACAGGTTTGCCCTGCACGATGGCTTGCGGATAATATATCCCTTGCTTTTTCTGATACGCTTTTTTCCAAAATGGCATAATGGTAAAGTTTTAAAGTTAATACTATATGATAATTCTCGCTGTTTCACTTGCTGTTTCCCGAAGTGCCACTTCGACCACCTCAAAGTGGCACTTTGAGCACCCCGAAGTGGCACTTTGGGAAAACGGGTGTTTAGCGACTTAGTTCTCATCGACAGGGACAAGCACCAGCGGCACTTCGTCCTTGTCGCTATTATCATTAACAGTCCATCGATAGTCTTTGTTCACGGATTCGAGGGCATTGTTCATCGCATTCATGGCAGTGATCCATGTCACGTTGTTATCGCCCACATGGATGACACCAGCGTCTGTATCTTCACCTATTCCAGCCGTCGTAGTAGTGTTCTCCCAGTAGCAGGCGGTATATGTGCTCTGCATACTGCTGCCGGCAATACATCCTAACATCGGCATTGATGCTGTAGCTTCAGCAGTGGACCAGCAGGCTGTGACGTTACAGCCATTAGCATCCCCGACAATGCCTCCTACGCCTGTAGTTCCTTTGACCGTGCCCGAAAAAGCACACCCTATGATCTTACTTCCTTGAGCAGCTTGCCCCACAATGCCACCGATATTGTTAGCACCACTAACCAAAGCATTGGTAATCGTCAAGTTCTTCACGGTGCCAGACAGACGGGCAATAAATCCCTGTGCAGATGAGCTGGATATGTTCATGCCGCTGATGGTATGTCCCGCCCCGTCGAACGTGCCCGAATAGGGATAATTATAGTTGCCCACCGGCGTCCAGTTGTTCGTTCCGGTCAGCGTGATGTCGGCCGTCAGCGTGCAGTTCAAGTTAGGGTCCTCGCTGCCTTGCATGGCAGCTGCCCATGCCTGCAGGCCCTCGGCGGTATAAACCTGGTAGGTGCCATCCGCATCGATGGTGTAGCCTGGGTCTGCCGCTTCCACGTTGAGGTTGACGGTGTACATCGAGCCTGCTGCCAAGTCCGTTATGCCGGAGACGGTAGCTACACTGCTGCCATTCAGACGGATGAATTTATCGGGGGTGATGGTGCCGGGCACCACATTAGCCTCCCAGTACTTTGTGCCGTTATAATCAGCTTGGTGCATCGTTATCCAGTCTTGGCTGGCACCGTCTGTGCTTATCGTGCCTTGGCTGTGGGTGCAGGTGGTGTAGCTGTAGATTTCCACCTGTGTCACGTCGCTTGCCTTATCGCCCGTCAGCACCACACGTACCTTGGCCAGCTGGTGAGTAAAGGTGAGATTGACACCAGACTGATAGCTGCCATCCCCCGAACCTTTCAGCACGTAGGCCAGACTCGAAGATTGGTTGGCAAGGCTGACACTCCCGTTGGCAGGATACCAGGCATTGACGGTAGCCTGCTGCGTGCTCTGCCAATAAAGGGGAGTATCAGAAGTCCAAGCGCTGCCATCGTAAGTATAAGTGGCGGTTTTATCGTTGAGGCTGACGCGAATGGCATCGCCCTCCCGGAACTCGCTGCCCGTGCCGTCCACATTCTCGCCGACCTTCGTCCACGGCTGTTCGCTGCCCTCTACCGTCAAGGTGGCAGAAGCAATCTCCAGCGGATACTGTCCGTCGGGCAGCATGTTGCCGCCGTCCGCCAGTTCATCCTGCGAGCAGGAGGCGAGGGCGAGCACCGCCGCCAGGGCGACGGCTATTCCTAATCGGTTTCGTTTCAGTATCATCTTATTCTATTTTATTTATTAACCATTATCTTCTTTCTCCATCAACTTGGACAGGCTGGAAAACAAGCGTCCCGCCCTCCTCCTTGCGGGGAGAGGGGCGGGACGGGAAACTTTGCGATGTGCGTGTGCGGCTTACAGCAAATGGTTGGTTTTCAGCCAACGCTTGCCGCTGGGAGTGAGAAAGTAAATGAGTGCGATGGCACAAGGTACTCCCAAAATCAAAAAACCGATAATTGCTCCCATCATTCTTCTGCTTTTTTATTGGTTAATATCAATCCTAAAACAAGTGCCAATATAGAAGAGGTGAACCCTAAACTGTATATCAGCCATTTTGAGTCTTCCATATCTTTGAAAAGCGAGGCTATCACCACACCTGTAAAGATATATTTGGAGATGTCAATCAGATAATTGCCTAACTTTTCTTTCCACATATCTTGTACTCTTCATGTTATGGATGCAAATATAGCGGAAATTCCTCATAGATGCTATTTATCCGTGAGATTTTCAAAGTAGTTTCCCGTTTTCCAGTCTGTCAAAGAACGCTCTTTTTGTTTCACTTGTGCCGCCGGAGGCCGCGACGCCTCCCGCTACACCTTATCCTATTATAGGATGTACCTCCATGCCTTTACGCGGGTGGCACGGGGCGGCTGTGGTCGGTGTGTCATGATTACTACATCACGGCATCGCCGCTTCCGCCAGTACCATCCACCCAAGTCGTGATGGTGCATCCGCTCACGGCCAGACCGGTCTTCCTCACCGTGACGGTGTAGGTGTAGGAGTATCCGGCTTCGAGGTTCGGTTTCACATTGGTGTTATTGCTGTAGGTCTGCCCGCCGATGACCACTGATACGTTCAGTGCGTTTGCCAGGTCTTGCGGCAGCAGAATGAGCGAATAGGTGCGCTGGTTGTTAACGTCGGTGTGCTTGCAAGCGGTGATGTCCCAGCTGGCAACGGCTGTTCCCGTAACGGCAGTCCCGCCGCTGGTTACATCAAACGTGCCCTCATGCACCAGCCCGCCAAGGTTGAAGGTGTTGTCCGCATCAAGGATGTCGTCTGCTGCAAAACCGTCGGTCGCTAAGGTCTGGAACACGATGTTGAGCTGTGCCATCTTGTGGTGGAAGGAGCAGTCCGCTCCGCCGCTTGTACTGTTGTCGGAGAAGATGACGGTGGGGTTCGAGCGGCTGGCTGTAGCTCCTTCGGCAAAGAGGAAGTCGATGTCCTCCTGGCTGTCGCCGTTGTTGGTTTGCGTATTCACGTCAATGGTGTTGCCCGTGAGGTCTGCCTGGTAGGGAGCATAGGCAGAGAAAGTCACCGTTTCTGTCGCATCCTGGAAGAAGATGTCGCCACTTAACGGGGTGAAATTGGCTGCCACGGTACCGGTGGCTGCCGTGCTGTATCCCACGTTCCGGTACAGGGTTTCCATCTCACTGTTGGGTGCGCTGGTTACGCTCACGCCGATTCGGTCGGCATTCCAACTGTCGCCCACGGCGCGGGTCTGCGGTGCGCCGATGCCTGCGGTGATGCGTGCGGCTACGGGGCCGGACATTTGGTCTTCGTCATTCGTGCAAGCTGCCAGTCCTACGGCCAACAGGGTTGCTGTTAAATAGTTCCATTTCATATTTCGTTGTATCTATTTGTTATTGTTA
>CALVFH010000017.1 GCA_944326775.1 uncultured Parabacteroides sp. | reverse complement strand
GTGGCTATGATTGGTAAAGTCTTAAGTGGAGAGGGGACACCGACTGGTGTCCCCTCTTTTTGTATATATGGCAGGCTTATGTCGTCTGACACTCTTGCCCTGTCATTCAGGAGCTATTACCAAAACAGCCCCTTTCAGTTTTGAAGATAAACTAAAGGGGCTGCTTTTTATAGGATTGCTACCTACAGAAAGAAAAAATTATTATTTTAATTTCATCAAGTCGCTTTCGCATAAATAACCTAAATCGTGCCGGCGGATGACCTCACGTGCTGCATTTCGATTGTTGGTTCGAAGGATGAGAATTGCTTTTTCTCCATATGAAAAACAATACATGTATTCAATACTTACACCAGCACGGGTAAAGCAACCTAAAGCATGAGCAAAGCTACCTGCTTCGGAACCAGTAACGATGGCTAAAACATCGGTAAGATTTGCACTGACATTATTGTCTTTTAGAATCTTGTAGGCTTGTTGCGGATCATTTACAATAATGCGAAGGATACCATAGTCCGAAGTGTCGGCAACGGAAGCTGCAATAATTCGAATGTTGGCAGCAGAGAGCAATTCAAGCACTTCGCAAAGCTTTCCGTATTTGTTTTCGAGAAAGATGGAAATTTGGTTTACTGTCATACGCTGTTTAATTTAAATGTTATACATGGAAACTTTGAGTGTTGTTTTTAACAAAGTTTTCGGAGATCTTTTACACGAATAGCCTTTCCTTCTTGTACAGGGAGAGAGCCTTTTCCTACGAGACGAAGGCGTGGGGTCAGGAGCAATTCATCTTTCAATTGGCGAGTGATTTCTTTAGATAAACGCTGGAGAGCTGTATAATCGTCGGTAAAGAGATCGCTTAATTCTACTTCAATAAGCATTTCATCATTATTGCCAACTGTTTCGATTGTAATCAGATAATTGCTGCCTAATTCTTTGAATTTCATCAAAATCTTTTCTATCTGGATTGGGAAAATATTGACTCCTTTCAAAATAATCATATCATCGCTGCGTCCTTTGAAACGAGCTAATCGTTTATGAGTACGTCCGCAAGGACATTCTCCCGGAAGGATAGCTGTTAAGTCGCGTGTGCGATAACGGAGTAGGGGCATGGCTTCACGGTTGAGTGTGGTCAATACCATTTCACCTACTTCACCATCTGGTACAGGTTTAAGAGTAACAGGATCTACAATCTCGACAATGACATTGTCTTCCCAAATATGCAATCCGTTTTGAGCCGGGCATTCAAAAGCTACGCCGGGTCCGTTCATTTCAGACATACCAAAACAGTTGTATGCTTTTACGCCAAGTAATTGTTCGATTCGTTTTCTTTGTTCTTCAGAATGTGGTTCGGCTCCGATGCAGATGGTATGTAATTTGGTATCTCGACGTGGATCAATCCCCATTTCATACATGACTTCTGCCAATCTGGTTGCATAGCTTGGAATGATATGCAGACAAGTTGTGCCAAAATCGGTAATGAATTTGATTTGTCGTTTTGTATTTCCTGCAGCCGCAGGGATTGTTAGAGCACCCAAACGTTCTGCACCATATTGGAAACCTAAACCTCCGGTAAACATACCGTATCCGGAAGTGTTCTGAAATACATCGGTGTCGCGCAAGCCGACCATGTACATACAGCGAGCTACCTGGTTGGCCCATTCAGAAAGATCGCGGGCAGAGTGAACGACAACTGTGGGATTGCCGGTAGTCCCGCTTGAGGAATGCAGGCGGACACATTGTTGCAAAGGAATAGCCACCAGTCCGAAAGGATAATGGGAACGGAGATCATCTTTAGTTGTAAAGGGTATTTTACTGAGGTCGTCAAGTGACTGAATATCTTCTGGACTTAATCCGTTTTTTTGGAAAACTTCTTTATAAAAAGGAGATTTGACTGCTTGTCTGACTGATTTTTTTAAACGCTCCAATTGAAACGCGGCCAGTTGGTCGCGGCTCATTGTTTCAATGTCTTTTTGCCAGTACTTCATGATTTTTATATTTATAATATGTGTTTGATTCATGTTATTGCCATACAAATGTATAGCTTATTTTGATTTATTTACCTATTTTTGTCGTTAATATTAAGCAAAGAGAGAATAATGGGCAGATTCGGAATATTTTTATGGGTCTTATTCCTTTCTGTGGTGGTATATGCACAGGACGAGAAAGATTACATGTTTAACCGTATAGATGTAGAAAAGGGATTATCAAACAGTGAAATTCGTTGTATCTATAAAAGTCGGGATGGCTACATGTGGTTTGGTACTCGTTATGGCTTGAATCGTTATGACGGTTATGATGTGGTGGAATATGAGCAGGATTTAGAGCGGGATAGCTTGATGCTTAATAATGATATTGCCGATATTCAGGAGGATTCTGAAGGCTATTTGTGGCTTTCCACACGAGCCGGTTACGCAATTTTTAATCCAACCTTAGAGCAGTTTGAGGTGAACCCTCATTTAATGTTGCGACAATATGCGGGAACCGATACTGTCTTGCATACATATATAGATTTGGGAAAGAATCTTTGGTTTGTGACTCCAAGAGATATTCGGTTTTATGAACTCAAACAATCTAAGTTGCGTATTTTCCCTTTTGGTGGTAAAGATAATTTGTCGAAAGGACGTATTGTTGCCATCACACAAGGACAAAACCGATATTGGTTTTTGTATTGGAATGGGTTGTTGGAATGCATGGATGCTCAGACACAAACGGTTATTATGCGTGATTCTACCTTTTTGCATGAGCCTTCTGCTACTTATGACGGACAATCTCGTCTGTATTCCGA
The DNA here is from genome assembly GCA_944326775.1 of uncultured Parabacteroides sp. Taxonomy (GTDB): domain Bacteria; phylum Bacteroidota; class Bacteroidia; order Bacteroidales; family Tannerellaceae; genus Parabacteroides. The sequence continues at coordinate 31,339 of CALVFH010000017.1, read as the reverse complement.
TTCTTCAGGAAACTTGTGGGTTTATGGTTTCTTGGGTAAAGGGGCTTCGTGTTTGAGTAATGGTGTATGGATGCATTATCATGAAAATGCCGAAGACCCTGCGTATCGTTTATCGGGAAATATAGTGACGGGAATTACGGAAGATGCAAAAGGACAGATTTGGATAGCCATGGATCATGGAGGGATTAATATCCTTCGTCAGGACGGAACCCCACCTGTCGTTTTAAAGCATGAACTTCGCGATCCTAACAGCTTGGCTCAGGATGCGGTGAAAAGTTTGTATATTGATGATACTGGTATTGTTTGGGTAGGAACCTATAAACGGGGGGTCTGTTATTATCATGAAAGTATTTTTAAGTTCCGTACGTTGAAGAATTATAATAACACACCAGAAATGGATGTGAATTGTTTTATGGAAACGGAAGAAGGGAATATTTGGATTGGAACGAATGGAAACGGTTTGGTTTATTATGATCAAAAACGAGACCGGTACATTCCTTACCGTCATGATTCTCACAATTCGAATAGTCCGGCAGGAGATATTGTCGTCAGTATGGAATTGGATCAACAAGGTCGTTTATGGATTGGCTATTTCATGGATGGTTTAGATTGTTGGGACGGGAAGCAGTTTATTCATTATTCTTTTTTGTCAGACAGAGACCTTTTGCCTGATTCAAATGTCTGGAAGCTTTTATGCGACCGGGATAATCGGCTCTGGATAGCGACTTTGAATGGAGGGGTTGTTGTGATGGATATTGCCACGGGGAAACGGTTGTATCATTTCCCGAATTTGGGTTCGGTTTATTCCATCATCCAGCGAGCAGATAATTCTATTTTGGTGGGAAGTTTGAATGGATTATATATTTTTGATGCAACTGAGGGAAAACTGAAACTTTATGAAGAAGAACTTTTTGGAAGTATTTATTTGAACCGTTATGATATTAATTCGCTTTATGAAGACAGTCGTAGGCTTTTGTGGATTGGTACTCTGAACGGATTGTTTGTTTATAATCCATTTACCCGCAAGGTTCGGCTTTTTACTGTCGCGAATGGATTGTCTTCAGATTTGATTCAAAGCATTTTGGAAGATTCCGAACATAATATGTGGGTTGCTACTAATAGAGGGTTAACCTTGGTAAAGGTTTCGACCCCCGATGATACGCCTGGTTATTTTTTCAAGATGTCCAATTATGACCAGGCTGAAGGTTTGCAGGGAGAGCAGTTTAATTTTAATGCGGCTTATATTACTTCAGACAAAAAGCTGATGTTTGGAGGTTCGTCGGGTTTTAATATTTTTACCTCATCGACTATCCATTATAATACGAATAAGCCGAAGGTAGTATTGACCGATTTTCAGATTTATAATAAGAGTATTCGTCCCAGTGAAGAATATGATGGACGGGTGATATTATCAAAGAGCATTTCCTATACCGATGCGATTGATTTGAATTATACCGATGATTATTTTACTATCCAATTTGCAGCGTTGGATTATTGTATGCCTGGTAAATCCCGTTACTTTTATAAGCTGGAAGGATTTAATGAGCAATGGCTGGAAGCCGATCGCCACAACCGTCAGGTTACATATACTAATTTGAATCCAGGAACTTACACCTTTCTGATCAAGGCGGTTAACAATGATGGTGTGGAAAGTGAGCAACCTACAAGACTCGTCATTCATGTTCATCCTCCGTTTTGGCTGACGTCATGGGCATATATAATATATGGTATTCTGCTTGCTAGTATTTTATATGTATATTGGCGGTACAGTGTCTGGAAATCGGAACAGAAAGTGAAATTTGCAGAAGAAAAAATGCGAGTGGAACATCAGCATGATTTGGATGAGATGAAATTACGGTTCTTTACGAATATTAGTCATGAATTCCGGACACCTCTTACGCTTATTCTAACTCCTTTGGAAGAGCTTATTCATAAAACGGAAGATAAGGAGAGTTTAGAGCTTTTGCATATCGTCCGGCGTAATGCGCAGCAGTTATTGGTGCTTGTGAATCAACTGTTGGATTTTCGAAAATTGGATGTCATGGGGATACATTTGCAGCCATCATTGGGAGATATGGTACAGTTTATCCGTGATATTGTTTCTTATTTTTCTGAATTCTTTGAACGGAATCATCTTCAATGTACACTACATCTGCCTAAAGGAACTTTATATATGTATTTTGATGCAGATAAAATCGGTAAGGTGTTGACTAATTTGCTTTCCAATGCCTGTAAGTTTACACCTGAAGGGGGACATATTTCAGTTACACTTGAGAAAATATCAGAACAGGAAATCCGGATTTCCGTAGAAGATTCAGGTATTGGTATTCCTCCAGAAGCTTTATCTCACATCTTCGAACGGTTTTATCAGATTCAACAGACAGGGAATAGTCGTTCGCTCACTTCTGGAAGCGGTATTGGTTTGCATTTGGCTCGTGAGTTTGTTTTGCTTCATCACGGTCGGATTTGGGCGGAGAATGTGGAAGGAGGTGGATGTCGCTTCATTTTTACTTTACCCTGTAAGGAAGAAGAAGCTTTACCTGCAGACCCGATGGTTGTTGCAAAATCTGAAGATAGTTCAGAGGCTGTCCTATCAAAGAAAGAACATCCGGAAGGTAAAGGGGCCTTGTCCAAGTTGCTTATTGTCGATGATAATCGTGACTTCAGGACTTTTCTAGCCAAAAGTCTTGGGCAGGAATATTCTGTAATAGAAGCGTGTGATGGAGAAGAAGGATTACGGTTAGCGACAGAAGAATTGCCAGATATGATTATTTCGGATGTGATGATGCCTCGCCTTGATGGTATAGAGATGTGTCAACGGTTGAAGAATGATATCCGTACCTCTCATATTCCGCTTATCCTTCTGACCGCTAAAAATGCAGAGGAAAGTAAGTTGGAAGGACTTCGGGCTGGGGCGGATGATTATATTCCGAAACCGTTTAATCTCGATATTCTTCGGGTGAAGATGCATAATTTAGTCGAAATTCGTCATCGTTTACAGCAGTCACTCCGTGAGCCGGGCGTTTCTATCGAACCTTCTCGTATTACGGTAACTTCGTTGGATGAGAAGCTATTGAAACGTGTTATGGACGATGTAGAAGCTAATATTTCGAATCCTGATTTCTCGGTTGAAGAATTAAGCCACGATGTGGGTATGAGCCGTGTGAATCTGTATAAGAAACTTTTATCAATCACGGGAAAAACACCTATTGAGTTTATCCGGTTGGTGCGTCTTAAACGGGCGGCTCAACTTTTGCGCGAAAGTCAGATGAACGTCTCTGAGGTGGCTTATGAAGTTGGTTTTAATAACCCAAAGTATTTCCGGAAGTATTTTAAGGAAGAATTTGGAGTTTTGCCTTCGCAATATGAAAAAGGCGAAGAAAATCCCAGATGATTATTCCTCTTTGAGTATGCGATAGATATAGTCCATATTTACATGTTGACGAACATGGCGGGCAAGACGGTTATATTGCTCTTCTTTGAAAGCAGTATAGTCGAATGTAGGTATGGATGTACGGGTTGTCAGTCCTTCTGCCAAATGGTCGCGTACGGAAGCGTTGTCAAAAATTCCATGCAAGTAGCAGCCCCAACAGTGGGCATCGAGATAATAACCATCTAATCGGCCATCGTCGATACGGGCAACTGGGCGTGGAGAAACATTGTCTATCAGGTTTGTTCGTCCCATGTGGATTTCATATCCTTGGCAGTTGAACGGGTTTTGGGAAGAATTGACACCGTTTAGGAAAGAGAAGTGGCTTTGTCGTGTAACTTTAGTTGCTTCAATAATCGTTGTTTGGGGTAACAATCCCAAGCCGGGTAGTGCCGCAATCTGACCTTCTGCATTGGTCGGATCTTCAACTCGGATTCCCATCATTTGATAGCCTCCACAAATTCCAATGACTTTTTTCCCCGTTTTATATGCTTCGGTAATAGCTATGGCAAGTCCGCTTTCGCGAAGGTGCAGCAAATCATCTAACGTATTTTTTGAACCGGGGAGAACGATTATGTCTGCCTGTCGTATTTCGTTGGCATCGTTCGTATAAAATGAGTGAAAGCGTGGATCAGCTTCAAGGGCATCGAAATCAGTAAAGTTTGACATATGCCGTAAAAGAACAATGGCAATATTGATTTTTCCTTTTTCCAGGGAGCGATGTTTACGTTCAAGGACAACAGAGTCTTCTTCTTCAATTTGAATGTCATGGAAATAAGGAATGATACCTACCACTGGAACACCAGTTAATTTTTCTAAGATATGTTTCCCTTCATTAAATAATTCGATATCACCTCGAAATTTGTTAATAATGATGCCTTTCATAAGTTTTCGCTCTTCTTCCGTAAGCAATAAAATACTTCCATAGACAGAAGCGAATACGCCACCACGGTCAATATCTGCTACGAGGAATGTTGCGGCATTGGCATATCGGGCCATACGCATATTTACAATATCCCGGTCGCGAAGGTTGATTTCCGATACGCTGCCGGCTCCTTCCATGACAATGGGGTTGAAACGACTTTTTAGTCGATCGTATGCTTGGCAAGCGGCAGTAAAAAGATGATCTTTCTGAAGTTTTCCATCGAAATAGGCTTTGGCTGAATAGTTTCCTACAGGATGCCCCTCGAGAATGACTTGTGACGTACAATCTCCTGTGGGTTTTAAGAGAACGGGATTCATGTCCGTATGTGGTTCTATGCCGCATGCTTCAGCCTGTACTACTTGAGCTCTTCCCATTTCTCCTCCGTCTCGGGTTGAAAACGAATTGAGCGACATGTTTTGTGCTTTGAAGGGAGCAGGTTGATAACCATCTTGTTTTAAGATACGGCAGAATGCGGCGTTGACAATACTTTTGCCTGCATCAGAACAGGTGCCGACGAACATGAGGGAGCGAAGATGAGACATATATTATGAATTATAGATTTAAAGAATGGGATGACGGTTTGAGATAAGCGGTTTCTACTTTCAGAAGTTTGGCTTTCAGTTGCTCAGCTTCGCTTTTGCGAATACGGAGAGTCATTTCACAATCCATATCGAACTTCTGGCTAATTATTGTGGGACAAAGGTCTTTCACGACCTTCATGATTCCATTCATACTGGGATATTCAAAAGCTACCGTGATATCTTCATCTACCGTTCGTTCTTCGATAGTGGCTGCAGCAATGGCTTCCGCTGCTGCTGTCCGGTAAGCGACAATCAAACCACTGGTGCCCAGTTCTATCCCTCCAAAATAACGGACTACCGCAATAAAGATGTCGGTTAGTTCGTTTGAGTTAATTTGTCCCAAAATAGGTTTTCCGGCAGTTGATGACGGCTCACCATCGTCATTTGCACGGAAAATCTTGCGTTCGGGACCGAGCATATAGGCCCAACAGACGTGGCGGGCATCATAGTATTCTTTACGGATGCGGGCCAACGCTTCTTTCACATCTTCGATAGTACGTACAGGCAAGGCAAAAGAGAGAAAGCGGCTGCGTTTTTCGGTATAATAACCTTCTGCTGGTGCAGCAATGGTACGATAAGTATCTTCTGGAGTCATGTTTAATCAGGAATTTTTGTTTGACCGATTTCTTCACGATAGGCTCGGAAATCTTTCATGATTTCTTCGATTTCTTCCACGAAATACGGATCTTTGACGTGAACTTTCACTTCGCGATAGTATGCTTCGATAGCGGCCAGCGCACAAAGATCTTGGCCGCGAAGAACGAAATAAGGTTCATCTTTCTCGACGCATTGCTTAATCATCTGTATTGGATTTTTCATTTCTTTATTCGGATATGTTTAATTCTTTTTTCAAAAATGGAGCGGTGAATCCTATTCCACTTGTTGCCAAGGCTTCCGGTGTTCCGGAGAAAAGGACTTGTCCGCCTCGTTTCCCTCCGTCGGGTCCCATATCAATGATATAATCGGCACATTTGATAACGTCCAGGTTGTGTTCGATCACAATGACGGTATTTCCTTTATCTACCAGTTTGTTCAGCACTCCGAGAAGTACACGGATGTCTTCGAAGTGTAACCCAGTTGTCGGTTCATCGAGAACGTAAAGTGTCTTTCCGGTGTCGCGTTTAGCCAATTCCGTTGCCAGTTTGACACGTTGGCTTTCCCCGCCAGAAAGTGTAGTGGAGGGTTGTCCCAGTTTGATGTAACCCAGTCCTACATCTTGCAGTACTTTTATTTTGGAAAGAATGGACGGAACATTTTCAAAAAATTCAACAGCCATGTTGATTGTCATGTCAAGTACATCGGCAATGGATTTGCCCCGATAGCGGACTTCCAGTGTTTCACGATTGTAGCGCTTCCCGTGGCAATCTTCGCAAGGAATCAGCACGTCGGGCAAGAAGTTCATTTCGATAGTTTTGTATCCGTTTCCTTTACATGTTTCGCACCTTCCGCCGGCCACGTTAAATGAAAAGCGTCCCGGTTTATATCCTCTTATCTTCGATTCGGGGAGTTCGACAAACAAGTTTCGGATGTCAGAAAAGACTCCGGTATAGGTTGCCGGATTACTACGGGGGGAACGTCCGATGGGAGATTGGTCCACGTTGATGATTTTGTCAATATTTTCCAGACCTTCTATTGAGTCATAAGGGAGAGGGTCTTCCAAGGAACGATAGAAATGCTGGCTCAGGAGTGGTTGGAGTGTGCGGTTGATCAGGGAGGATTTTCCGCTTCCAGATACCCCGGTGACGCAGATGAACGTTCCCAGTGGAAATGTTGCGTCGATGTGTTTCAGGTTGTTGCCTGAAGCTCCGTGGATAGTCAGGTATTTCCCGTTTCCTTTGCGCCGATGTTCGGGTACTTCAATGTTCAGGCGTCCGTTTAGGTAGGCCGATGTCATGGTGTCGGCTTTTAGCATATCGGCAGGTGTTCCTGCAAATACGACTTCTCCACCTAATCTTCCGGCTCTTGGCCCCATGTCAACGATATAATCGGCTTCCAGCATCATGTCTTTATCGTGTTCGACAACGATGACGGAGTTTCCCGTATCACGCAATTGTTTGAGAGAATTGATAAGTCGGACATTGTCGCGTTGGTGCAGCCCAATGCTGGGTTCATCAAGGATATAAAGGACATTGACCAGTTGGCTCCCAATTTGTGTGGCTAATCGGATACGCTGACTTTCTCCTCCGGATAGGGAGGAAGCCGTCCGATTCATTGAAAGATAATCCAGTCCTACATCAAGCAAAAAGCGGAGGCGTGAGCGTATCTCTTTTAAAATCTCGGTTGCGATTTGCCGTTGTTTATCGTTGAGCTTCTCCTCGAGATGGTTTACCCATTCATAGAGTTCGGAGATATCCATCCTTGCCAGGTCAGCGATGTTTTTGCCCGCAATATAATAATGTAAAGCTTCGCGGTTCAGTCTTTGCCCTTGGCATTCCGGACATGTTGCCATCTTGATGAATTGTCCGGCCCATTTTTGAGCAGAGGCTGAAGCATCCATATCTTGTTGCATCATGATGTATTTCGCTACTCCTTCATATGACAGGAAGTAGTTCGACGTGCCGATTGATTCGTTTTTAATTTGCAATCGTTCACTTGTCCCGTTCATGATTTCATCCATAGCTTCTTCTGGAATGTCTTTGATAGGGGTTTTAATGGTTACTCCATATTTATTGCAGATTGCTTCAATTTGCCAGAAGATAAGCGAGTTCTTGTATTTTCCCAAGGCCACGATGCCACCGTTGTAGATGCTAAGTGAAGGGTCTGGCACGATTTTGGCCATGTCAAGCAAGTTGATTTGTCCTAAACCTTTACATTTGGGGCAAGCACCATAGGGCGAATTAAATGAAAAATTGTGTGGAGCGGGTTCACTATAAGAAAGGCCTGTCGCCGGATCCATCAGGCGGCGGCTATAATGGCGTGCTTCACCGCTTGTTGCGTCGAGTACAAGTATAAGTCCATCTCCTTGTTTCATGGCTACGCGGAGGCTTTCCGTTAGTCTTCGTTCGTCATTTGGCGAAACTACAAGTTTATCGATGACGACTTCAATGCTATGGATTTTATAGCGGTCCAGCTTCATGCCATGGAGTATTTCGCGCATTTCGCCATCTACACGTACATTTAAATATCCTTTTTTTCGGAGTTGCTCAAATAATTCCTTGTAATGGCCTTTACGGTTCCGTACGACCGGAGCCAGCAGGTAAGTTTTTTTGCCTTGATAACGCTCTAATATTAGTTGAAGAATTTGTTCTTCCGTATATTTGACCATTTTTTCTCCGCTGAGGTATGAATAAGCCTCGCCGGCCCGGGCATAAAGCAAACGGAAGAAGTCATAGATTTCAGTAGTTGTACCGACGGTTGAGCGTGGGTTCTTATTGGTCGTCTTCTGTTCGATGGAAATTACCGGGCTTAATCCCGTTATCTTATCCACATCCGGACGTTCCATATTTCCCAGAAAATTGCGTGCATAAGCTGAGAATGTCTCGACATAGCGTCGTTGTCCTTCTGCAAAAATCGTATCGAAAGCCAGGGAAGATTTTCCGCTTCCACTCATTCCGGTAATGACGGTGAGTGTATTCCGGGGTATCTCAACATCGATGTTTTTTAAATTGTGTACGCGGGCACCCCATACAGAAATGGTACCTTGTTCAATTGCTTGTTTATCTATTGCCATGGGTAAGCGTGTTTCAAAAGACGGACAAAGATACGCAAAAAGTGGCAAGAAGGGAAGGTTTCTTGTCTTGCAATATGCAGGGTCATTTAACGACCCAGCGCGGATCATGTACGTAGTCGTTGGGCAAACGATAATCCATGGTGCCTTGTTGGGGTATTAATAAGGTGTATGCTTTTCCGTTAGTTATTAGTTTTCTGTCGCGTAGCCACGGGTTGAGGCGTTTCAAGTCGGCGTATGTAACATTTTGGCTTTTGGCAAAATCTGCCAGGTCTGGGATATCCTTTTTTATCTCTATCGGTGTGCAGAGGATGGGTTTATATAAATCTTTTGCCTGCATGACAAAGCCGTATTTGTAAGGATTTTCGAAGATTTGTTTGATGGCGATAATCCGGTAAACGTAGCGTGTCGTTTCTTCCACAAGCCAGAGGTCGAGAGATTGTTCAACATGTTGCCGCTCCAATTCGCGTGAGATGCGTCCCATTCCTCCGTTATAAGAAGAGGCTACGGAAGCCCAATCGCCATATTTTTCGTAGGCATCTTTCAGGTAACGGCATGCGGCACGTGTTGCTTTTTCTACATGGCAGCGTTCATCGACCGTAGGGGTGATGGTTAAGCCGTATTCTCGTCCCGTGGCTTCGAGGAATTGCCACATTCCGACAGCTTTGGCTCGTGATTGCACTCGCGGGTCAAGATTACTCTCAATGACTGCTAAATATTTGAAATCGTCGGGTACGCCTTCCTCACGCAAGACGGTTTCGATAATCGGAAAATACCGGTTGGCTCGTTTGATGAGTAGCATGGTGGTGGCATGAAAATAGGTAAAAGTACTCAGTTCCCGGTCTAAAGCCTCATGCCGGTCGTAACGGGTCATGTCAATTTCTTCTCCGCAGAAGGTTACCTTGTCGGGAACTTCCGGGGTGACGGTCATTGACGAGACTAATGGACGTTCCTGGCGTGTACGTTCCGCATCGTCCGAACCCAGAGAGATGCAAGCGGTCAAGCATAGGGCTGCCATGCTTATACCGGCAATCCAAATATTTTTTCTGTTTTTCATTTGTATTTGATTTAATAAAGCCGGATTCCCTCATGAAAATCCGGCTTTATTTAAATAATCGTGAAATCTATTTTGGTTGATATTCTTTTTAGAAATGATAAGCTACGCCGAAAGAGAGTAACGAACGGTTTAAATCGGCACAGACACGATATTTGTATTCCAGATTGACGGAAATATTATCTGTTATCATATATTCTAAGCCCGCACCGATGTTGAAGATGAAATTCGTAATCGTATTGTCAACATCTATATCGTGGTCGAATATGTTTTCGAACAATCCTTCGCTAATATTGTCATAGAAGCTTCCATAGTGCACTTTTCCACCCGCTACGCCAATACCGGCCAATGGGTAGAAATTCAATCCTTCATAAAGCGTAAAGAGATAATGAACGTTTACGCTCAAGTCCCACATGCTTAAGTAGTCCTTTTTGAAATAGTAGTTGAAGTTCGGCTCCAAGCGTAAGTTGTCAATAATGTTGTACTGATACTTTACTCCCAGTCCGACATTCGTGTAGCTATCTCCGAATCCGACTGTTAAATTCGCACCTGCCGCCATCGCACCTTTTTCGGTCTGTGCTTGTGCATTCCATGCGCAAAAGATGGCAACTACGACCATAAATAACCACTTTCTCATAATGTACCGTTATTTTAAAAGGTTTATTATATAGTATGCAAATGTAAAGAATTAAATGAAATATAAAATGAAAAAGGCCGGAATTTTTTATTTTTGTTTAAATCCCGACCTTTTATGATTTAATCTTGAATGTCAACACATCTTTTTGATGATATCAATCAGTTCTCCACCAAGCTTTTCGGCTTCTTCCATGGTGTGAGCTTCTGAGTAGATGCGAATAATAGGTTCGGTGTTGCTCTTTCGTAAATGAACCCATTTATCCGGAAAATCAATTTTTACTCCGTCTATATCCGTAATATCATATTGGGCAAATATTTCTTTTACCTTATTTAATATGGCATCGACATTGATTTCTGGAGTAAGTTGTATCTTTTGTTTGGAAATGAAATAGGGCGGATAGGTTGCCCGCAACTCGCTTGTCTTCATTTTTTTCTTGGCCAGGTGAGTGAGGAACAATGCAATACCAACCAGCGCATCGCGTCCGTAGTGGAGTGTCGGGTAGATAACCCCTCCGTTGCCTTCCCCTCCGATGACCGCGTTGGTTTCCTTCATTTTCGCTACGACATTGACTTCTCCTACCGCGGCGGCGGCATATTCGCAACCGGCATAGCGGTGAGTTACATCCCGCAAGGCTCGGCTTGAACTCAAGTTGCTTACCGTATTGCCCGGGGTATGGCTCAATACATAGTCGCTTACGGCCACTAAGGTGTATTCTTCACCAAACATATCACCGTTTTCGCAGATGATGGCCAGGCGGTCCACATCTGGATCTACCACAAATCCGACATCAGCTTTGGCCGATTTCATCAGTTCAGAGATTTCCGTCAGATTCTCTGGAAGCGGTTCGGGATTGTGAGCAAAGTTCCCGTGGGGGGCACAATGCAGTTTGAAAATCTGATTTACGCCCAAAGCGGTGAGTAATTCCGGTAAGACAAGACCACCTACCGAATTTACACAATCGATGGCTACACGGAAGTTTGCCGCCCGAATAGCCTCAATATCTACTAAATTGAGTTTTAAAACCTTTTCAATATGTTTACGACCATAGCTCGTGTTGACCGTTATTTTCCCCAAATGGTCAACGTCGGCAAATTCGAAGGATTCGGTTTCAGCCAATTGCAGGACTTCGGCTCCTTCCGCCGCATTAAGGAATTCGCCTCGTTCGTTGAGAAGTTTCAAGGCGTTCCATTGTTTGGGATTATGGCTTGCCGTGAGGATAATACCTCCGCAAGCTTGTTCCATAGTTACGGCCAGTTCGGTTGTTGGTGTGGTGGCAAGGTCAATATCAACAACGTCGAACCCCATGCCCGTAAGCGTACCGAGGACGACGTGTTTTACCATCGGCCCGGAGATGCGGGCATCTCGTCCAACCACAATTTTATTGGTGGTTACTTGCGTGTTTTTACGGATGAAAGTTGCATAAGCTGCCGTAAATTTTACGATAGCCAACGGATTCAAGCCATCATCGGGTAAGCCTCCGATGGTGCCGCGGATGCCGGAAATAGATTTTATCAGTGTCATGATCTCTTTATTGAGTGTTTGTTGTCATCTGTCGAATATGTATCTTACCCGTGAGAAGTAGAGCGGTTCGCCCATACTTTTGAAGGTTTGCGAGGATTCCTTGAAAGGAACAATCAGTTTGACATAGGAGCTATCGCCTACATACATCAGACCTGAAGCTAATCCGTTGCTGATGAAATCGGTCGCATCACTTCCACTGGCAATGGAAACGTATGCATAAGGCTGGGTCAGATCTGTATATTGAAAGATGGCGGGACCATACCAGTAATCATTTGAAAATCCGTCGATGGTTACGGTATCCGACTTGAAAAATTGTACCCGGAAGCGGCAGAATACCCGTTCACCTTCGCTGGCATGTACTCCATTCCCCGAGTCGATGACGTTTAAATAGACATCGTTGCTGAGTTTATAGAACTGGTTTTCCTGGAAAATGCCATCGGCGGGATAGTCTTCCAAGACTTCAAAATTGTTTTCTTTCATGAAGCGTTCCATCGCATCCTGTTCAGCTTCCAGCATCTCAACGTAGGATTGCATATCATTGTTGCACGAGGCCACGATCCATGCAACGCACAAAATCATCAATAAGCTAAAACCTTTTTTCATGTTTTCTATTCGTTCTTTGTTTGTCTTGAGAAACAAAAGTATATAATTCCCCTTAAACAAACGCCGAATTTATTATTTCTTAAAATTTCTTGGGGTTAAATTCCTGTAATCCTTGTTCAAAACGGGCGACGGCATCGGCCAGCGTCCCGTGAAATTCACCGCCTGAAGCGTTTTTGTGCCCGCCTCCGTTGAAATAGGTTGAGGCAAATGTATTGCATGGAAAATCGCCTACCGAACGAAGCGATATTTTGATATAATCTTTGTCTTCGCGGAGAAACGCACTAAACTCTACATCTTTGATGTCTAACGGCATATTGACGAATCCTTCGGTATCTCCTGCACGATAATGGAAGCGCCCTAATTCTTCAGCCGATAAGGTGATGAGGGCGGTGCGCAATTCGGGATAGACTTTCATTTTTTCATAGAGCATATATCCCATCATCCGCAATCGCGATTCGGAATAGACCTGGTTGACCTGGCGGTAAATCCAATCCTTGTCAATACCTTTTTTGATCAGTTCGCTGATGATGGTGTAAATCTCTGGCTTATTCGAGTTGTAGGTGAATGAGCCCGTGTCGGTCATCATGCCCGTATAAATACACGTCGCCGTTTCTTTATTGAGCAAAGAGAAAAAGCCCATCCGGCAAATAAAGCGGAAAATCATTTCGCTGGTCGATGACATTTCAGGATAGGACATTTGGACACGGCAGAAGTCGGCCGGATTCAAGTGATGGTCAATCAAAACCTTACGCCCGTCGGCAGCCAGAAGGGGACCGGCTAATTTTTCCACCCGCTTCGGGTCATTGAAGTCCAAGCAAAAGATTACATCGGCTTCATGTAACAGCTGTTCGGCAAAATCGGGGTATTTCTCATATACTACGATGTCTTTTGCTCCCGGCATCCAGCGGTAAAACTCGGGAAAGGCATTGGGCACGATAACCGAAACATTATCTTTGCCGTAAGCAGTCAGAAAATGATATAAACCCAATGATGAGCCCAACGCATCGCCATCGGGTGAAACATGGGTGACAATCACGAATGAGTCGCCTTTCTCGACATATTTTTTGGCTTTTTGTATCAGTTCTTCTTGAATGATTTTAGTAATCATAATGGTGAGTTCCGAATTGTGAGATTTCTCTATTGTAGTTCTTTTAGTTCGTCTATTGTTTTTTCCGGGTCTGCCGATTTGAAAACGAAGTTGCCTGCAACCAGTACGTCGGCGCCCGCCTTCAGTAGTTTTCGTCCGGTTTCCATATTGACTCCGCCATCTACCTGGATGAGGGTGTCGAGACCTCGCCGGTCTATCATTTCGCGCATTTTCCGGGTTTTTTCTACGGAATGTTCGATGAACTTTTGACCGCCGTAACCGGGGTTGACCGACATGAGTAAAACCATGTCGATATCGGGCAGGATATCCTCCAGAAGGTGAACCGGGGTGTGGGGGTTAAGCGCCACGCCGGCTTTCATTCCCGCTTCTTTGATTGCATAAATGGTGCGGTGAAGATGGACACAAGTCTCGTAATGAACGTTGAGCATGTAAGTGCCGCATGCAGCAAACTCGGCAATGAACTTCTGGGGCTCTACAATCATCAGATGCACATCCATTTTCTTTTGGCAGATTTTGGAAATAGCTTCTAATACAGGGAACCCGAACGAAATGTTGGGTACGAACACTCCGTCCATGATGTCGAGGTGCAACCAGTCTGCTTTACTGCGGTTCACCATTTCGATGTCTTCTTGTAAATGCAGGAAATCCGCCGCGAGCAGGGATGGGGCAATCAAATGTTTCATATTCCTTGCGCTAATTTTTTACAAAGGTAGCTATTTATTCGATACCGGCAAAACGGCTTTCTTGCTTGTTTTGGCTCCACTATTGCACATTTTTGTAATAATTGTGCAATACTCAAAAAATCTTCCTATCTTTGTCGCCGTTTTTAATCAATTTGAAATATTAAATCGAAGAAAAAGAGTATTCTTTCGAAGGATAATCCGGGAAAAGCTCTTTGAGGTGAATTAAAAAAGTGATTTTCTTATGATGAAATTTATTGCAACTGCTTGTCTTGCTGCCATGCCTTTCGTGTATGCGGCAGCTGAAGGTTACCAAGTCAATGCGCAGAGTACGAAACAAGCCGGCATGGGGCATGTGGGTGTCGCTATGAAACTGGGTGCCGAAAGTATGCATTTTAATCCGGCCGGATTGGTTTTTATGGATAAAACCGTCGATTTGTCGGCCGGCGTTTCGGGGGTGTTCGCACATGCCAAGTACACGAATGGGGATTACGTGGCGAAATCGGACAATACGCCGAGCACCCCGTTATATGTTTATGCCGGATTCAAGATCTACGATAATCTGGCTGCCGGCATTTCCATCAATACGCCTTACGGGAGCGGCATCAACTGGGGAGAGAACTGGAAAGGTTCGCACCTGATACAAGAGATTGCCCTCAAAGCCTTTAATATCCAGCCCACCATTTCCTGGAAGATCTTCGACAAGCTGAGCATCGGTGCCGGCCTGATGATGGAATTTGGGAACATCAAACTGAACCGGGCATTGATTGGGCCGGGCGAAATGACCTATATGGGTAATTATATGCTTCAGGGATTGAGCCAGATGCTTCCTCCCGAACAGATTGCCGCCCTCATGCCGGTGGTGAAGCCCGTTTTCGACGAGATGGCACGCTACGACGATGCCGCCCCGGCATCCGTAGCTTTGCGGGGCGACGCCGGCATCCGCTTCGGTTTCAACGTAGGAGCCATGTACGACATCAACGACAAGTTTACCGTGGGCGTGTCTTACCGTTCGAAAGTGACGGCCAAGGTAGATGAAGGCTCCATCGATCTGAAGTATGCCAACGAAGAGCATTTCACGCAACTGGTCGGCCAGATCAACACGCTGGTCAGCCAGTTCGGTCCGGCATTGGGCATCACCAACAGCATCAGCATCCCGGCCCTCAACACGGGAACCTTTGCTTCCGAGCTGCCCCTTCCGAGCAACTGGAATGTAGGACTTACCTACCGTCCGACGAGCGACTGGATTGTTTCGGGCGAAGTGCAGTTCGTGGGTTGGGGAGCCTACGACCAGCTGGCCATCCATTTCTCGCCGTCCAGCCTGAGCGCCTACGACATGACGGCCGACAAGAAATATGAGAACACCCGTATCTACCGGGTAGGAGCGCAATATGCGGCCACCGACCGTCTCGACATCCGCTTCGGTGCCTATTTCGACGAGTCGCCGGTCAAAGACGATTATCTGAATCCGGAAACGCCGAGCATGGACAAGCTGGGCATCACGGCGGGATTAAGTTTCCGCCCGTTGGAACGTCTGTCCGTCGATTTCGCCTTCTCCTATGTGACGGGTTTCGGGCGCGACGGTTCCTATACGGACGAATATATGCTGATGAAAACAATCCCCAACGTCCCCGACGCTTACCGGATCCGTACGTTTAGCGGACATTACAACGCCTATGCCTTGATGCCGGCTTTGGGCGTATCCTATAGTTTCTGATTCTTGCGATTGGGATAGAGAGGGGTGTAGTGTACCAAATAAGTTGACACAAATTATTTAGTACACTACAACCTTTTCCGATTTCTTTGCGTTACGGCTTCCGAATATGTGTTCCTCGTCTATAATCACTATTATCGGACTATTGAATGGTCAAGTTCGTCATAAATCACCGGACGCAGAATTTTCGTTTCCGTAAAATAGTTTTTCATCTTGAAATAGCTTTGCTCATGCAGCTTGTTGGGAGCAATCCAGATGTATGCTACTTCGGTGAACGGTGCATCCGGACGTTCGGCCAGTTCATCATTCAGCCGCATAAGCATCTCCGATGCCATAACGGTTTTTCCGCTGCCGGTCGGCGCCTTGAACACGAGTGTATGGCGGTTTCCGCTCAGGGAAAGCAGTCCGATGGTCTTGTCCACCAGTTCGCTTACTGCCTTTTGTTGGTATTGTATATTTTTCATCGCTTCAACTTTTTCTGTTCTTTCTCGAAGTTCTCCAGAAAATGTATTTCCACCGGAGTAAGTTCGTTTGCTGTCCTTACCTTGAACTTGTCGTATTCCACATCGGCTTTCTGCTTAGCTATTTCCGCTGATATTTTGCCGGCATGGGTGAGTAGTTCTTTCCCTGACAGTTTCAGAAAATCATCCAGTTTCTGAATCCAGTCTTTCATATACATGGGCTTGTGCGATTTTGCCTGCAACTCCGCAAAGTCCAGATACAGGCTGACAATGCGGTTCAATGTATCCAGTTCGTCTGTCGAAAGATAATTTTTCGCCACTTCCGCATCAGTCCGTTTGGGCAATGCGCCCGTCCATGACGTCAAGCCCATAAAGTCTTTCTGTGCATCGGCACGCTCATAGATTATTTCCGCCGCCGTATGCCCGTGAGCCGAGAAATGCATCTTGTTCTGTACGGTCTTGAAGAACAACTGTGTCGATTCTGCCCGTGGGTCATAGTCGATACTGAGTGCATAAATCTCCAATATCTTGCGATAAAATACTTTCTCCGAGGAACGTATGTCACGTATGCGGCTGAGCAGTTCATCGAAATAATTGCCACCTCCGGCACGCTTCAACAGTTCATCGTTCATGGCGAATCCTTTTATCAGGTATTCACGCAACACCTGTGTCGCCCAGATGCGGAACTGTACGCCCCGATGTGAATTGACACGGTATCCGACACTGATAATCATATCGAGATTATAGAAAGCAATGTTCCTTTCTACCTTGCGCTTGCCTTCATTTTGAACTGTTGCAAAAAATGCAACAGTTGAGTCCGCGTTGAGCTCTCCTTCTTCAAATATATTCCGTATGTGTCTTGAAATGGTGGATTTGTTCCGTTGGAACAGTTCCGCCATCTGGTCGGCAGTAAGCCATACGGTATCATTCGACAACGTGACTTCGATTTTCGATTGTCCGTCCGGTGTCTGATACAGGATGATGCTTCCTCTGTTCATTTCTTCACTCATGCCTCTGCCTCCTCGTCGGTAAAGTTAAGCATACCGTTCTCAGGACTATTGCTTTGTCCAACCTCTTCCATTGCTTCCGGAAGGAACTTCGGGCGGCGTTTGGGCAGCACTTTCTGATAAGCCTGGTAAATGGCGTCCGGCAAAGCGCAAAGCTGTACTTTGTCTGCCACTTCTTCAAACTCGTCATCATAAGCATAGCTGCTTGCAGAGAATACATACACTTTGATTTTCTCTTTGCCCGGTTCCACCGTTTCAAGAATTTCAGCAATGGCTGATAGGGCACGCTCGTCGTAGATTATAAGCATACTTCTGTCGCCTTCCTCAAAGTAGCGGGCAATCTTGGGATTGATGTTCCGTCCTGCAAGTTTGGCCTTCCTGTAAATATCATTCTTTATACAAAGCATGTCGGTAGAGGCTGCAACCAATGCACGCATATTCCGTGGTGAGCGGTCGCGCGAAATGAAGTTAGTCTTATAATAGCGCAATGTATTGGCAGTAAGTCCCGGCACTTCTTCGCCCTTTGGGGTGGTATAACCTTGAATCACCCGCTTGTTGCGCTCGTAGGTTACATTTTCGCAGATATTGTTCTCGTTGTTGGTCACGAGAATGCACTTTCTGTGGCCGCCGTCTTTTAAATACTCATCTGATAACGGAAAACCAAAACTTTTAGTTGAAAGGTTATCTATGTTGTGTGCATATGATAGAATATAGTCATGAACAGGTGGTATCAAGCCCATATTATTGCCATTAGTTTTTTTCTTCCAAACAATTGTGCCAACATTGTTGCCCTCATGCGTATAGGTAAGAGTAGTAAGTGCTTCAAGGTTATCCCCCTCTATAAGGATATGGTTGGGCGCATCGGCTTCCTCCCATACCAGACCGTATTTCTTCTGCTTGCGGAGGAGTTCTATCAAGGCCGATTTCTCATCGTTTGTCAGACCATCTATTCCGCGTATCTTATTTACCAGTTCATTCTTATCCATAAACTTATGTCTTTTGTCACTTCCATTTGGTAAATGATTAATTCTTCATACATTGCAAATGTAATGAACATATTTCAACCGAACATTATTCATATAAAGCAATTTTTGCGGAAGGATATAAAGGACAACCCCGCGAGTGAATAACTTAAAAGGAGGTTAACTTGATATAAAAATAATGCAAACCGGAGTCATCCTGCCTTATCGATAAAAAGATATTGAGTCAACTAAAATCGTTAAATGACAACTAACACACCTGAGCGTCCCATCCGACAGCCAGTACCATGCCCAACATACTCCAGTACCTTGCCGTAAGTACTCGAGTATGTTGAGCAAGGTACTGGAGTATGTTGGGCATGGTACTGGAGTATGTTGCGGAAGGTACTGGCCGCATTTGGGTGGCATTTCTCTTTCCGGTTGGATGTATTTTGAATCAAAAGCAGGATTTTGTATCGATTGTGTTTATAATCACATATTTTTTAGGCGAATAATCATAGAAAATAAATTTTTTTTCCTAAGTTTGTGGAGAATATTTACCATCAAAGAGTTGAGCTTATGAATCATTTGAAAGAAATTGCTAATTCTTTTGCAGAAGAATATTGCAGTGATGCCATTTATCCGGCTCATTTGCTGAAAGCCCTTTTGCATAAAACGATAGGTTTGGTTCATTTTATAGAGGTAGATCTTAATAAGGATTATTATTATCTTCAGGAATGGGCTGATGTACAAATGCAATTATCTCCACGAGCTTCAAAGCCACAAAAAGACTTGGATTACTCAACGGAATCTGAAGCGGTTTTGGAAGAGGCTGAAGCGTATAAAGAGAAATTCGGTCTGTCGGAATGTGAGCCGGTTTGCATCTTGGCTGCATTGGTTACGCCCGGTGTCGGATTTACATTTGAACAGTTGAAAACCTTGCCGCTCAGTGCCGCTGAAATTGCTGAAAAAATGGGCGGAGGACAGAAATCGGCATTTGCAGGCAGCAGCTATCGGACAGAAACTTCGTATTCCGGGAGTAAAGGACTCGTTGAAAAATATTGTATTAATAAGGTAGAAGAGGAACGGAGCGGGAAACTTGGTCCCGTGGTAGGATTTGAAAACGAGATTGCTACCATCTTTGAGATTATGGGGCGCAAGACAAAGTCGAATTTGCTGATTACCGGAGAGTCGGGAGTAGGTAAAACTTCTTTGATTAATGCTTTCGTGAAGAAATTGGCCGCCGGCCTTGTTCCTTCATTTCTGGCTAATGCTTCGGCCTACGAGTTGGATGTGGCGGGGCTTGGTGCAGACGCCTCTTATAAGGGTGAGCTGGAAGACCGTTTTAAGAATCTGTTGCAGGAGATTAAAGAGTTGCCGAATGCTATTCTGATTATCGAGTCGGTCGATAAACTGTTCGACAAACAAAGTAATCTGTATGGAGCATCGTCCATTCTTAAACAGGAATTAAACAAGGGAAGTCTGCTGTTGCTTTGCACGGCATCAGTCGATGGATATACCAAGCATATTGAAACGGATAAAGAGTTTGTTACCAAACTTGAAAAGATTACCATCGAAGAACCGAATGCTGATCTGTGCCTCCGGATTTTGAAAGGATCTTTGTCTGCTTATTCGGAATACCATCATCTTGGAATCGAGGAACCGGTAATGGCTGATGCTATCCGGCTGGCCAAACGGTATCTGACGGAAAAGGCTTTGCCTGATTCTGCATTCGACTTGATTGACCGTACGATGGCTTTGGTGAAGACCATGAATGATATGTCGGCTAATGATATAGCTGTTTTGCGTACAGAACTTGCCCAGTTGGTGGAGCAGGTCGGGAAAACGGAAGATCGCCAGTTGATGACGGATTTGGAATGGTTTTATTATAAGCTATCCAATCAGATGAGTTGCATTTTAATGGCGCGTCTTGATGCCGATGTCGATTTTAATAAGATTCCGACGGTAAAAGAGCGGATCGACTATCTGGAGAAAATTCTCGATCAGTTATCGGGGATGAGTTGTGAAAAACAGACGGAGTTGGATAGCTCAGATTTGTATGCGGTGGTAGCCCGTCAGACGGGGATCCCGTTAGGTAAAGTTCAATCGAAAGAGCGCGATCGGTTGATCAATGCGGAAGCGACCTTGAAACGGCGTGTTGTCGGACAGGATCATGCCGTGAGGATTGTACTTGATGCGGTGTTCGAATCTCGTTCGGGGTTGAATAAGAAAGGGCAACCGATGGGTTCGTTCTTTTTCCTGGGGCCTACGGGTACTGGTAAGACGGAATTGTCGAAAGCCTTGGCCGCATTCCTTTTTGAAGATGAATCAGCCCTTATCCGTTTTGACATGTCGGAATTTAAGGAAGAGCATTCCGTGGCATTGCTTTATGGTGCTCCTCCGGGATATGTCGGTTATGAAGAAGGGGGATTGTTGGTCAACAAGATTCGTCAGAAACCGTATTCGGTAGTTCTTTTTGATGAGATAGAAAAAGCTCACAAGTCGGTATTCGATCTTTTCCTGCAAATTCTGGATGAAGGGAAACTGCATGACCGGTTAGGGCGGGTCGGCGATTTTTCGAATGCGCTGATTCTTTTTACGTCGAATATTGGAAGTCAGTTTATCGTAGATTCCTTCAACAAGGGACATATCCCTCAGAATAACGATTTGATGGATATTATGCAGAATTATTTCAGACCGGAGTTTCTTGGACGTTTGACGGAGATTGTTCCTTTCTCGCCGATTACGGAAGAAACGGTTACCCGGATTTTCGAAATCCATTTGAAGGGGTTGCTTAAATTGTTGGATGAACAAAATATCCAATTGGATATTGACCAGGAAGCCAAACGGGATATAGCCATGATGGGCTTTAATCCGCAGTATGGAGCAAGGCCGGTTATTGGTATTATTCGGAAAGAATTACGTCATCCTTTGTCGAAACTGATTATTTCGGGAAAAATCAAATCCGGGGATACGGTGAAAGTCCAGATGAAAGACGGACATCCTGATTTTCAGGTAATCTAACGGACGAAGGTAAAAGAGGATAATAAATTTAAAAGAAAAATAGAACCATTAAAACATGCATGTATTATGGCAATGAAAGAGAATTTTATCTCGATGGCTCCAGATGAGGAATCGAGTGCGAAAGTCAATCCGATAGACAATAACAAGACGTTGATGATTGACCAATACACGTCCAATGTCGAACCGGGAGATCCTGAATTTGTAGATGATATTCAGACGATAAACGATGCTTTTTCCCATTTTAAACCTTCGGTTGAGGTGGATTTCGTGGATGAAGAAGGAGGTACGGTTAATGAGGTGCTTCATTTCAACGAATTGCGTGATTTTGAAGCGCAGGGCGGAAAAGGACGTTTGGTAGAGAATAGTGCATTCCTTTCAGGGGTAAAGAGAAAAATCGATACCAGTAGCAAAATCCGCAAGAGTATTGAGCAGAATCGTAAACTGAGAGAGATTTTGAAAGATAATACCGGAAGGGAAGAATTGAAAGCCATGCTGAAGGCGATGTTGGCTGAACTTGAAGATAATAAATAATCACTTAAAATAGGATAGAGATTATGGCAGATACTGAAATGCAAAAAAGCAATATAGCGTCCCAGGCTACCTCAAGAGCAAGTGAGGTACGTCCACAACAACCTGCTCAAGATGTGTCGAAACTGCTTTCGGCATATGGAGGTTTTAACGCAGTCCGTGGTTTTATGCCCGATGCGGATAATTTGAATCCGGCCCGTAAGGCTGCTAAGGCGGTGTTCTTGTCTGACAAGCGTTTTAAGGATAAGCGGGAAAGTTTGATCAACGATATTAAAGGCTGGCTTGAGATTTTGGACGAAGGGCATGAAACGCCGACTGAGTTTGTGGACGCGTGCAAGTCAAAAGAGGAAAAATATACCAATCTGTTGAGCCAGGGAATTACGGATGCCTTGTTTGCTACGGCTAATCTGGAGCGTTCTTACCGGGCGCTCGACGGCTTCTTCAAAACAGCCAATACGGATAAGGTTAAGAATTTGCGCATTATTAATGTGTATAAAGATGATATTGCCGATCCGGATTCTGGCTTTGCCCGGGAAGTTGAAGACATTCTTCGTAACGGTTTTGACCGCTTGAGTCTGAAAGATTGCTATAGCCTTTTGGTGGTAGGAGGAAATGTTTTCCAGGACAAGCCTACTTTGTTGCAATGGGCTAAGATTGCCTTTAAATATAAGGTCATGTTGATTACTGATCATGCCGATGAATATTCTTTTGACGACCTCTATAATAATACGGAAGGTTACCGAGATAGCGATATTGAACTTCAGAATGTTATCATGACTGCCAATTGGCTTGTCGGTCGCGATTCCGAGAAATTGTCGGAGGATGAAAAAGACAATGCGGCGTTCTATGTTTATGGTTCGGGGGCTTTGGCCGGAAAGCTGTATGATGAAAGTGCCAATATGGCTCAGGGCGCCGGCGGTAAGAAATATGGAACTTTGGACGGGGTGAAAGGGGTGAAACTGGACCTGTTAAAGTCTCAGATTGCAGCCTTGATGGATAATCAGGTTATTCCGATGGTTTATTCGGAAGGACGCGTGATGGCTTTCAACAATACGACGCTTTATAATGGAGATAATACGGCAATGAAGGAATATCCTATTGTCCGTGTATTCGACTGGGTGAAGAAAGTCTTGATGAATTACGTTCATGAGGTAGCGCTTGAAAATTGGGATCCGTATAATTCGCCTAAGAACCTGAAGGCAAAAATACAGGCTTTCCTGAATGATTACAAAGGGTACGGCAACTTGTTCCAGAATTACGAGATTAAAGAACCTACCCAGGATCCGGTAACCAAACGTATTACTTGTGATATTAGCTTGACTCCGTTCTATTCGGCGAAGAACTTTATTATTAAGGTTTCGGCAGACAAGAAAGATAAAGATGCACAGATGGCATAAATATTTAATCACTTAATTTAAAAATGTAAGAGTATGGCAAAGACACCAGTAAAATTGGAAGTTGACGGCTATAAGGAGCGGGAAGTCATGATGGTTAAATATGAATTTGACCAGGCTACAGACGTAGAAGGACAGATGTCCGGTATTCCCCGTGGTGGTAAAATCAATGTTCGTGTGAAAGCATTGAATGATGGTACACCCGACTTATTGGCTTGGATGATTGAACGCAATCTGCCGAAGAACGGTACGATTACTTTCCTTGAGACAAAGACAGGCAAGAACATGAAGACCATTAAGTTTACAAATGGTTATTGTGTTAACTTCGAGGAAAAATGGGAAGATAAGCAGGGGCATTTTGAGGAAATCGAAATCACTTGTCAGAAGATTGAATTCGGATCCGTTGTCTTTGAGAATGATTGGGCTTAATAGCTTTAAATGGCTTTTAAATGGGTTATAAATAATTAATAGAACACGATTATGGCAGAGAATATAACGCCGGTACAGTTATCGGTAAAAGATTTTGAAACGCGTGAAGTCATGATGATTGATTATGCGTTTTCCCAAACGACAGACCGTGAAGGACAAATCTCAGGAATTCCTCGCGGTGGACGGATTGACATTCGTGTCAAAGCAATGAACGATGGTAACAATCAGCTCTTGCAATGGATGCTTGCGCCGAATGACCCGCGTGATATCAAGATTACCTTCTGTAATACGATTGATGGCTCAACGATGAAGGAGTTGGAAGGTATAGGTTGCTATTGCGTACATTATCTTGAAAAATGGGAAGATGGCGAGGAGCATTTTGAAGAATTGCAAATCGTTTGTCAAGAACTTAAGAATGGTCCGGTAGATTTCCAGAATCCTTGGAAATAACCGTCCGTAGTTTCTCTCGTAGGGGAAGGTTTTCTGTGTTTGGGAAAGGCTTCTCCTGCGGGAATCCTTTTTGCTGAAATCTTAAAAGTATTGTTATGTCTTTATTGGCGCATTTATATATCGGAGATAATTTCTCTGGCAACTATAACAAGGAGTATCGTGTCACGGCTTGCCATATTAAACTTGCCCGGGAGCATACCCATTATGCGCCTGACACCGACCCACGGTGCGATCTTCTGCATGTTGTCATTGTAGCTCCTGATAAAGACGATCTGGAGTTGCAGGAGTGGTATATTGAGCGGTCGGCTTTGTCGGGGAAAATTGTGATTGACCTTTCCAATCAGGCAGCCAAATATGATCCGATAGAACGCACGATAGAGTTTGAGGAGGCTAAGTGTGTCTCCATTGCTGAACATTATGAGATTGATGCGCCTTACCGTCATCTTTTTGAGTTTGAATGTATGGCCGAGACCCTGAAGATAGACGGAAACACTTACCAATAAATCCGGAATACCATAGAACGTGATGATATGAGTAATATAAGCAATAATACGAAGGCGACACTCTTTCTTTACGACATTACCAGTGGGGTTGTTCCCTCTAAAGACAAGAGTTATACGGTTCAATCATTTGATTACCGGTGCGAACGGAAGCGCAACACGATGGGGATGCCTTATGGCCCGACGGGCAAGACAAGTTTGCAGTTCTGCATAAAGACGTTACCTGATGGTTACCTGAAAGAACTCTACAACCGCATACATGATCATACTCCTTCATCCCTTTCCTTTGTATTCAATGCTACGTTTGAGGAGGGACCGGATGGGCAATTGGCAGAGTACGAGACGGGCATGGTGGTCGAGGGCTATGTCGTCAACATCAGTGAGGCTTTCGGTCATCTTCTGGAGGATACGGCCGACAAGGATAGTCTTATGCTGACGAGTGTAGAGTTTTTGGTAGGAGCGATTACCTATATGGGGAGTGATAATAATAGGAAGACATTGTATATTAATTTCTAAACAATCATAAAGAAAGACGGTTATGGCAACTTATACATTGGAGATATATAAAAGCGAGGACAATAGTAAAATTTTGACTCTGACTTATGATAGCGTTCCTAAAGGTGATCAGGTCAATGATGATACGTTCAATCAGGTCAAAATAAATGGCGAGTCATTTCCGTGCAAATTACTTGAACTTCAATTTATCAAGAATATTTATCAGCCGGGCTTCGTCTTTTTCAAATTTCAAGTGAATTGTGCTGACACAGGTTCGGGAAAATTGAAGATTACAGATCTATTTACTTTGTTTCAAGATACCTACCTTAACTTAGAAGGGGAAAAAGGAGAAGAAGAACAGGAAGGAGAAGAAGAAAAAAAAGGAGGTGGAGATACGCAAAGCGTTGCGGAGAAATATCACTTGTTCGAAATCCGACCGGAAATCAAGGTATCTTCCACTTCAACCATGAATGTGACGATTTTTGCCTATAGTCCTGATAAATTCCTTACCCTCGATAAATATTGTAAAGCTTTTACGGGTAAGAAGCTTTTCCAGGAAATCGTTTGTAACACGGTAAATTGGCCTACACGGCTTCCTCAGGAAATCAAGGACGGTTCTAAAATAAATCTCAATCTGATACAGAGCGACCTTCAGCATATTGCTGTTCCCAAAAAGACTTCTGAAGAGAAGGTAAAGGAATATATTCAACCTTATTTGGTCCAGTACAACGAAAGTTTCTTCGATTTTCTTGTGCGGGTTATGAACCGTTGCGGCGAGTTCTTTTTCTTTGAAAATGGAGCCTTCCATTTCGGGTGGATTCCGGGAAAAGGTTTCGAGATTAAGAAATATCAGTCTGTACAGTTGGCGAAATCCATATCGACGGCGTGGAATGACAACGAAATTGGTTATATCCATGATAATTATAATTATATGGATATGGAAGAAGAACAGCCTTATCGGGATATTCCGCGGCAGAAAGATTATATAGAAGTTCCCGACAAAGATGATTCTTCCAAAATGAAGCAAGCTGCATATGTAAAGAAAATAGACTCGGAGGTGGCAAACGACGAGAACCTTACGCCGATTCCTTCCGAAGGCAAATATACGAGCTGGGAAGAATTTGCTTTGTGGCCCGGGGCTTTTTGGGTATCGACGGTATCGGATGCATTGGGTGAAAAAACATTGTTTGAAATGGTATCGTCGGTTGTGGTTGAGAAGTCTTTATCTGTAGCTAGTAGTACATCTTCCTCATCCGATACAAACAAAAACTATAAGGAGGTGTTTTTCAGTAAAAATAAGGAAAGTGACGGAAGTGACGAAAGTGACGAAAGATATCAGGAGCGGATGGATGGTGAAAATAAAATCCATTTGTATAGTACGACGGTGACTTCGGGAACGGAGCCGTTCAGTCTTGCTTTTTATTCCGAGATAGAACAGAATATAAAACGGGGAGAATTGGAACGTGCCTCGATAGACTTGGGAGAACACTTTTATCCGGATCTTGCATTGGGGGCTAAGGTTACCTTTGATGGGGTTTCTTATGTTGTGGTGAAGATTGTGGGTAACATCCTGTCGGATTGTGAATCGGTCCAAATCGATGTGTTGCCGGAAATTGCAGGTACTTATTATCCGCCTCTTGCTTCAGTCGGGCCTGTCCGTACGGCCAGCGCACAACGGGCATTTGTCACGAATAATAACGACCCGATGCGGATGAACCGGGTGCGAGTGCGTTTCCCCTGGCAGGCGGAAGGCGACGATCCTTCGCCATGGATACGGATTGCCCAGCCGATGGCTTCGGATGGAAGCGGTTTTAATTTTATTCCCGAAGTGGGAGACGAGGCCATTGTCAATTTTGAGAATGGAAACATAGAGAAACCTTATGTCGAAGGGCTTTTTTATTCGGCAGACCGGAAACCCTCTTACACGTATAAGAGAAACAATATGCGGTCGATTTCTTCCCGAAACGGTCATTCTATTATTTTTTACGATAAGGATAAAGGGTCGGAAATTTTGAAAAGTTTCTCTTCTTTTGCGAGTATTTTCGGAAATTATATTCCGGGGCTGAAATTTGAAGGTTCTGAAGGTTTGCAGAAAGCGACGGGAGGTATGGAGTTTACGGACGAATATGGTTTTTATTCCATATCCATGTCGTCAGACAAACGTAAGATTTCAATCGACTCTCCGTTAGGAAGTGTAAGCATGAATGCATTTACCGGTATTACCATTAGTGCACCCAATGGGGATATTAGTATTCAAGGTAAGAATATTTCGCTTATGGCAGGTAATAATATCACGATTGAGTCGGGTATAAACAAGCAAACTGATTATTGGCCTAATTTGAAAAAAATGTCGGGTGGCGGGATCGTGAATAAACTTACGAAAGCTGTAACCGCTAAGCTTTTCCCTATAGACATGAAGCTTGTTCGTACTCTAGTCGAGACGTTTTTGCGTCCTATAGGTGGGACAATGTTAATCAAGTCTAACCGTTATTTGCTGTTTGAGGCGGGAAAAGGTAAGGCGACTATATTAAACAGTCTAATTATTGCAAATTTCAGTAAAAAGGAAGCGCTTAAGAGAGGACGTGGTACTTTGTTTTTTAATAAGGAAACATTGGGTGAAGCGAATGGTATATATAATCATGAAGTTTTTAGATGTTTAGTTGAGGCTACACGTTTCATTGAGGGCTTGTTTTATGAGCATGAGTCGATTACTAATCAAATCCTTTCTTCAAGAAGAGAATTGACTCAGTATTCTGATTTCTTAAATGGAAATATCATGAAAAATAAATTAACAGCTGCCCCTAAATATTTTAAAGATATAGTGGATGATGTGCTGAATCGTCAGGGTGTCTTTCAGAAAATAAAGGTAAAAGAAGGTGAGGAGAATAATGTGTCACAAAGGTCTAGAGCTATATTAAGATTCTATAATACAATATCGAGGAAATTGTATGACAACATCCCTTCTTATTCAGAAGATGCTATTTGGGATCAGAGAAAAGGTGCTTTGTCCCAATCTCTTCAGGATATAATCACAGGGGATATAGAGCAGAAAATCAGGGGCATATATGGTCCGATTTATTGGAAAAAACATATAAATATTATTATGACGGGTATAACGATTGATAAACCGGCCGAAAGGGAAGTTTTGTATCTTATTTTGGAAGAACTTGTGAAGAAGCAATATTCAAATCAAACGTATTCTTTTATCTTACCTGGTAAGCCCAAAGATTTTCAGGATGGGAATTGGGAAAAATTTGTCAAAAAAATAAGTGATTCTACGTCAGTAAAAATGAAGATAAAAGATGGAATTTTGGAAGGATTAAATTTTCAGGGATTTTTGGATCAATATGTTTGGGATAAAGAAACAGATGAGGGGAAAATCTTATTCTCTGATGAGGCAGGTGTAACGCTTGATTTTAAAAATCAGCAAATACATCATTATCATCAAAATCAAGATAAAGATTTGCTTCAAAACCTTCAGAATTTATTGAAGAGTATCTAAGTGTAACAATCAAACCCTTTAAAGAATATGAATGCGTTATCAGCACAATTCGAGAATTGGTTGGAAGCCATAGAAGATTTCCAGAAGAATATCGAAAAGGACTTGGAGGAAATCCGGCGGCATAAGGCGGATGTCCAGCGGATGAAGACCGACCTGATGGATCATCTGGATACTGGTCGTTACGTACGTGATGAGAACCGGGTTGTGATTTCCGCCCCGGAGATTATCATTGGTAATGTTGATAAGAGCGGTGTGCTCCATAACGGGTATTCGAAAGTCATCATCCGGGCAAGCGATGTCAACATAGAGGGTGTCGGGACTGGGGCGACGGGTATCGGGAGTGTCGTGAGTCGGGCTGCCAGCATCCGTCAGATTGCGGTCGATCCTGGGATTGACGGTGTGGAGAACGTCGTCAAGCCGGTGTCGGAGATTGTTTCGCAAGCCCGGAGCGTCATGTTGCGCGGAGAGTCAGCCAGTGACGTATTCCCTATGGGCGGTGTGGCGGATGGCGGCGAGGGCATCTATCTTTCCACTGATGCCATGATCCATATCGACGCCACCAAGCCGTGCGACAGTCTGAAAGAACGCTTGGAGTTGCAGGAGAAAAGCTTGAACACGCTTGTCGGCAATCTGAAGCAGAAGATGAGCGCGGCCAAGTCTGAATCTTCGTCGCTTATCTCGGAACTGAACAAGCTGGTCGAGAAAGACACCATGAACGCCGATGCCACCTCGACGCGCTCTAATTACCTCGATATCGAGGAACTGCACGGCGAAATCCGTTTGCAGACATCGATGCTCTACGCTGCGCTGACGAACTATTTCGACATCCTTTCCCGCCTTGCCGAGGCTAACCGCCAATTAGATAGCGTGAAGGAGCAAAAGGAAGAAGTCTCGAAATTGAAATCGACCTACCAGAATGAAACAACGGAGACGTTTATCTCCCTCCAGTCGGAACACATCAGCTTGGTTTCGACCGACGGCGAAGGCAACCTGCGTACCAACAAAGGCGCCGGTATCGGACTTTCCGGCAAGGAAATCAACCTCTCCTCCTATGGCAACGACGGCTCGCTGATAAAAGACAGCGCCATTTTCATGGGTTCACAAGATGTGAATATTGATACGGCCAACCCTAAAATATCCAAGGAGAATATCGATCTGCCGGCGGAAGGCAGCGTGCGTGTTGCTTCGAAAGCCATCCGCGTGGAAGCGGTGGATTATGGAACCAAAGACAACAAAACAGAAGAGAAGAGCCTGACGAAAGAGGGCTCGTTCACCTTGCGTGCCGAGACCATCAATCTTAATGCGACCGATACCGAGGGCAAGGCGACCGGCTCAATCGCCGCCAATGCCAAGGCGGTAGAGCTGAAGTCGATGGATGTCGATAAGGAAAAACGTACCGACAAGTCGCTGGCGGCAGGCAGCACCTTGCTCTTGCTGGCCGAGAAAGTCTTTGCCGGGGCGAAAGACCAGAAAACCAAGAGCAAGAGCGTGCAAGTGGCCTCTGCCGAGGTGGGCCTCTTCGGCGACAAGACCGTAGAGCTTCAGCAAGATGGTGGCAAGGCCATCCTCCAGCTGAGTGGCGGCAACGCTTCGCTGTCGGGCAGCAAGACTACTTTCTATGGCGAGACAACCGTCGAGGGCAAGGTTACCTTCAAGTCCGACGTCACCGCCGGAACGGTCGATATGAAGAACCTCAAGGTGCAAACCTCGTTCAAGACCCCTTATACTACCGAGGGTATGGCGGTGCCCGGTGCGCCGTCAACGGCCAAACTCAGTGCGAAGCTCAAAGAAGAAGAATTGAAAACCCCCCAATAACCAAAGAAAGGAGAAGGTATGCCTAAATATGTTTGTATGGGAGCCATGTTGAAATGCACGTTTGGTGTGGCGCCCTCGACCCTGATGGTTACCGTGCCGTTGCGGCCGATGATTCAGAATAAGCCGAAGGCAACGATCATGGATTTCGTCCCGCTGGTCAATATTATGCCTTTCGGCATGTGCAATTCGATGAGTAATCCTATGGTCGCGTCGGCTACGGCGGCAGCGATGGGGGTGCTGACCCCGATGCCTTGCATTCCGGCGATTGTGTCGCCCTGGACGCCCGGCGGTCAGGAACTGATTACGAATATGCCGGCGCTGCTCGACAACTGCAAGCTGATGTGCATGTATGGCGGAAATATCTCCATCACCATGCCGGGCCATACGTGCGATTCGCAGGGGAAATAGGCCGTAAACCGGTCGGTACTATTGCGCTGACTTTATTTTATTGTTATAAAAACATTTGAAAGTATATTTTATATCCATATTTTGTGATTTATCTACGAAAATACGTGTTATAATTTTCTATGTGGAATTTTATTTCTATATTTGAGCCGTATGACAGATAAATTCAACGAAGTATGATCGCAGAATTCACCATTGAAAATTTTTTCTCAATAAAGTCCCCACAAAAGATAAGTTTTGAACCTTCATCAGATACTTTTATGTCTGACGAATATTCTTATGAAGTTAAGGATGGGGTAAAGTTGCTGAAATTGGGCATCATATATGGAGCTAATGCTTCCGGCAAAACCAATATCTTGAATGCTATGGAATTTTTCAGAATGCTTGTTCTTAGGATGCCCAAAGACCGAAATGAGAAAACTGGGGTCGTTCCTTTTATGTTGGACGATA
>CALVFH010000016.1 GCA_944326775.1 uncultured Parabacteroides sp. | reverse complement strand
TGCACCACGGCGGCGCAGCTCATACCGGCTTCGCTCTTGGCGGTGAGGGTGAGCTGGGGGTTGGTGGCGGCAAAGGCTCTTGTCTCCGGAGTTTCGGTATCTGCTGCCGATTTCGTCATATTTGCATTAAATGTAACTTCCAGATTTGTTGCATCAGCCCCTGTTGTCTGTCCGGCTTGATAACCAACTCGCTCCACAAAGAAGGCTTGCATCGGGGCTATATAACCGGAATTTGCACCAGTTCCCCATTCAACATCCGGCGTACCGACAACGACAGTTCCAACCTTAGTATCTATCGACCAATACTTCTGAGCTAATACCGTACTATTTGCAGACAAGAACGCATTCACATCCAAGTAAGCCATATACGGATTACCGATTAAGAAGTGGTCGCCGTCGTTATCGACAGTAGATAAAGCAAGAGTAAATGCTCCGTTAGGATCAGATTCAACAAGTTGTCCGCTATTCCGTGACGTAGGCACATCAGATAATGCACGAGTTGTCGGCTGCTGCTGCTCATACTTATATTCCGTATCAGCTTTCGGCAAACGAACCATCACATCTTGCCCTTCTACCCGTGCATAGAATCCTTTACCTATCGAATAGGGAACCCATACATCGTTGTATTCGATGCTCCAGTTGGATGCAACAGCGTCAACTTCTACTGAAGTTGCACCTTCTTCGTCTGTCGCATAAGTTATCCCATTATGCCATGCCTTCTGATAGAATGCCGGATTCCAGCGGTCGTTAGTACCATCCGCTTTATCATACATAATCTCTGTAAACGCCGGTGTCCTCTGTTGTCCGCCGTCGGTCGGTGCATACATATCTCCGGCATACACGTCTTGTAGCGGCGAAGCCATCCAATATGCCTGGCTTTGGGTCATCTTGAAATCTACCCAAGCTTTACTATAGTCCAACAGATGCTGGTTCAGCATGGTGGCTCCCGGCTTGAAGTAGATTTGTTTTATCCGATTGATATAATAAGAGGTAATATTACCCTCATCATCAGATACAGCCAAATCATATTTAATGTTTGATTCCAACGATGTCAATGTTTTATCCGACGTAGTTGCTGGGGTTACGTCCTCTAACCGCAATTCAGAATTAGCTGGAACACTATCGCTCCCCAATATCGTAACATTCGTAAAGTACAATGGAGAAAATGCGTCTGTTACATTGTCTGAGCCATTGTAGGCATCCACATTGCCAACATTCCCTACATGCAGTTCCTTATCGGTCGATTGATTCCACTTCGTATCATTATACCAATGATCTGTCGCCTCACCTTTCCATGTCAGGTATTCCGGCACAATCTTCACCGGCAAACGGAGCACGCCGTCGCACGCACCATTCAACTGGGTAGTTCCATCAAACTGCGAGAAAGGAATAAGCAAGGTGTAGGATTGCCCTTCTTTCAAATATGTTGTCGCATCTTTATTGAGCCTGAAAGTCAGCGTAGCTTGCGTTGTAAGCTCTACGTCCTTTTCTTCCCCTTCTCCCTGATTTTTCAAATCATCCGGGATAGGAATTTCCAACGCGGTTGCCGTTCCGACTGAACGATCCAGTGGCAGACCATCTTCCAAATAAATATCAACATTATTTCCGCCAAGTCTCAAATAGTCTGCTTGGGGTGCTACACGACCGCCGACCTTATAAATCGGCAACTCCAATGTTTGTCCCATGTTCGGCCAGCCCAAACGCAAAGCCACTTCTGCCTCCGAAGCATATTCAACACCGACGAAGCCTTGAGAGATTTCCGGTATCGGATCGGGCAAAGCTTCTAAGTTCACCTCGGTTTCATCACTACAGAATTCATAATTAACTTCAGCCGAGCTTACAGAGGGAACAAAAGGCAAGGCAACCATCCGCTCTGCATTAAGCGGTATATTGAAAGGCTTGTTTGGCTCCGTACCCAGCAAAAGCAGATTCTCCTCCATCAAGTCTATCAATAATTGGCCTTTTGTTTCATCATCTCCTGAAGCAGATGCAGTCCAAGCTTCAAGATCTTCTACCGTTATCGGACTATCGTCGTTACCCGTATCCTTACGATAGGTTTCCAACGCAGCTTTCACGCTAATACTATTGTTGGCAGTTGTCAGCTTATCATACTCCTCCATTGAGCCTAAATACCAATCGAAGATATAATCTACATCTGCATCCTTTACCGGCTCATTCGTCTCTCTATCATAGAAATTCAGATACGCTTCAATCTGATGTATCGTTCCAACACAGACCGCTACATCCGGGTCGCCGGGAGATTTAGCATCGATAAGTATCGTGGTTGCCGGCTTAACGGTAAACTCGGACTTCAGTGTACAATCGTCATTGGCTACGATTACATCCGATCCTCCGCCCGTTCCGGCTACCTGGGCTGCACTAAACGTAACCACCCAATACTTGCCAGTGGCAACATTCCCTTTAGAATCAATTTCACCTTCATACTTCAAGTCCGTATTATTCACATCAATGATTGCTAAATAAAGATGCTCATTCGATTCATCATACCACGGGCAGCGGAGACGCGGGATTTTCAAACGTTTTCCGAAAAGTTCAATCAAGGCTTTCTGGTATAAAGCTTCATTGAAAGTATCTGATTCCGGATTACCTATGTTTTCCACATTTACAGGAAATACTTCTGTGTGTCCTGGTATATCTTTCCATATAGTTTTCCAATCCTGTATATAATCCTTTACCGCCCGAATATTCATAATACGCTCGTTTATCTGAGCTTGCTCCTTACTGTTAGTATAAAATTCCCAGCCTTGTTCATTTTGCACCGTTGAGACCGCTACACGAAGGGATTTCGCCGCATATTCAGAATCGCTTCCCAATGCGTCTTCCACTGCTTTATTCACCGTTATCCACTCTTTCAAATCTTCGCTCAAGAAAGAAAAATACACGTTACCGGCTGTAGAGTTATTCTCGAATTCATGGTTTGCACCCATCAATCCATAACGATACTTGCGATAATCCTTTTCATCTATTCCACCGGGTTGATCGCCTACTTCTTCGCCTCGGCTCCATCCCATATTCCTCAATATCGTAGCGTAATCCGTGCTCACCACCAAGGTAGAAGCTTCGCAGGCATTTTCGCGCTGCACTTTGATGTTCGGCAAGGTCTTATAGATACGTACATCGTCAATCGCGTAATCGGCTCCATCCGTATGAGGTTCATTATTCTGGACTTCAAGATGAAAATTACTATATTGTTCTACATCGGCAGTCAAGGTAATACGATAGCAAAGTTGTTGCCATTCCATCAAATGTATATTACAGCCATTATTGCTATAACTCGTAATTGCATCTCCAGAGGTAAACCGATGTAAAACTACTTCATTATTATTTACATCATAGCCTTTCAATATTAAATTGATATTCGGAGCTAAAGGATGTTTAGTACCTCCAGATGTAAACTTCGGTCTTGTCATATCACTTACCCAAGCCGTTACAACCAGTTCTGTATATCCGCAAAGTGTCCCGTCTATATTGACATCGACAATAGTCCCCGGATCATCAGAAGCATCTATATAATAGAAATAACCATATTTACTATTATCTGTATGATGCGTACGGTCATATAAAGTACGATCAGGATAAATTCCTATGAGGTCAACACGATTATCCATTAACACAGGTATCCACAGATATGTTTTTCCTGAAGATCCATTACCCCCTATTTGATCCCCATTTCCAGATATACCATTCACATTTGCACTTCTAAATAACCCATATTGATTTTGTGTACTTGTATTATTTTGAAAAGATTGAATGCTTTTCTGTAAGAAACCGTATGCAGTCTCATGTCGAGGCAACGACACAGCAGAAACATTATTTTCCGAAGTCAAAGGAGAAGTCGGAGCCCCCAAATCAAAATCCACTACTCCGATTTCTTGATATAAATCCTCATTTTCCCAAGGCTTCCTGTTTGCCCCGATATTCGCTTCCAACAAAAATCCGGAATCTTCCTTGGGATTAAATATGAATTTAGCAAGTACCGGACTATAATCACCATTCGAATTTCGAGCCTTTACATAATAGGTTACAGGACTACTTATCGTCGAAAGATTAATCTGCTGAACTTGTTGTTGTGTAAGCACTTTCTGCGTATTAGAAGGTCTTTCTATCAGATAAAAGTCAGAATACTGACCATTCTCTTCCGTAGAAAAAGCAAACTTAACCCCCTGTTGATATGATCCTTCTGTTCCCCAGAAATAATTTGAAGGCAACGATGGCATCGTAAAATTAACAGTCGAACTGCCCTTCGGAAAATCGATATTAAATACTTCCGGGCCTTCGGTTGTCAATTTATTCACATATTCACTTGCCGGCCTAATTTCATAGACATATCGTTTCAGTAATGTTGGTTCGTCGAACACATATGGTCCAGAACTTATATTCCAATCCATATTATTACTTATATCGCAGATAACCCTACCGCTCGTAAAGTTTTCAGGCAATGTATATACTATTGCAGAAGCATCTACAGCATGCCTGTTATCATTACAAGGACTAGCCCACCAAAAACCATTATTGTCATCAGTATATAAACAAGAGGTACTTGTATATGTAGGCCCTAAAGAAGAAGCAAATTCTCCACCCCTATCTCTTGCTTCCGTCACATTAATTGTAATACTATTTGGTTTCGAAAGCGTCCCGTCTCCTTCTACATACCAATGTATATACCAATCAAAAGAAGAACCATAACTTATTCGCATCTCCGGCACATACAATTCCTGTGAACCGTTGACATAAATAACTTCCCTTTTTATATGTACTCCAGAGTTGCTGTCATCCGGTGTATTATTCGAGGCTTTTACTATCTGTGCACCATTTTGTCCCCAGCTCATCTCCATTCCGCCAACCAGCATCGCCCCGGCGAGCAGCAGCAGCCGTATCTTTTTCAGCCAATGGTATTGTTGTATTCTCTTTTCCATATCGTATCCTTCCTTCTTTCTTTGCTTTAATTATTTTGTATTGTCATACGTTATCTGGATGGTATAAGGGATGGCCAGACGCTTGCTGTCCGGGCCAATTTTATTCTCGTCAATATCGCTTTTCTCGACAACCACCAGCAACAGCTCGATTTCTGCCGTCTTCAATGTGGACATCTCTTGAAGCGTCAGCTCGAAAGAGCCGGAGAGGCGATTTGTTTCATCTATTGTCAAGTCTATTTTAGACCCTTCCTCCACTTCAAGTATCACGCCGTTCGGATTATCCACAACTGTCGCTTTGGACCATTCAGTCCCTGCCGCATAGATTCCTTCTGTCAACAATACCGGATCAGTAAAAAGTTCGTCATTATCCACTGTGAGACTAAAATTCACCGTAATCTTGCCGGCGTGAGAAGTCGTCAAAGGAGCAACCGCCACTACCGGTTCATCTGAAGCAAAAAACAATTCCGTCGGCAGCCCGCCAATCGGCATGTGCTGTTGTTCAAAAGATATTTCGGTCGTAACCGGCTGAATCAGGATCGGTATCTTCAGCCAGTCGTTGCGGCGGACAAAGCTGGTATGGATGGTCTGCGGGTGAGGGTTGCGGCCCGAAATGTCTGCCGTTATTGTCAAGTCGGCGTTATCATCCCAACTGGTTTCCGACAGATAGACTGATGGATATTCTACTTCATCATTAGAAGCAATCTCTTTTTTATCATCGGGTATCACAAATTGCGCAAAAGTCTTTTCCCCGGTTGTCCCTGTAGGGAACTTGGGAGCATAAGTTTCATCTATCGATTTGTCAAAAAGGTGACGCAGCGGTTCGCCGTCTGTGCCTACCTCATTTACATCATAAGGGAACAGATAAATCTCACCCTTACGCATATCCTGCATAGTCAGATTATTTATGGTAACGGCTTCCTTCGTCAAGTTGGTTATCGTCACGGTAGCCTTCCCTATCAGGCGAATCAACTCTATATCATCTTCCAGGGCTCCGGTGCTGGGTTGTATAAACAGTTCGTACCAGTAGCTCGACATCGGAATGTAGGTATCGGCTTCCGTATCGTGCGGGTACTTCGTCATCTCTTTTACGGTAGCTTGAAAAGTTGTCGGGTCGAACTGCACGCCTACTAACTCAATCAACTTATTGGTTATATCGTTCTTATTCACCAACCCGTCCAAATTTGCCAATGCCATGAAGCGATAGGTTTGACCGATTTCAACCTCTACGGTCAGCTTCGTCTTTGAATTCTCATCATTGTTGTCCGGCTGTTCAGCACCCGGCTCTGAGGAATCGATGATGCGGTCTAAGATATACACGGGTTCGCCGGTCGTCCCGTCAGCCCCCTCTTGTTTCAACACCAAAAGCAGGTAATTGGAGATATGGTGTTCGTCGTCGCTATCTTCTTTATCAGGATCATCAACGTCATTCCCTGCTCTTGTTCCCATCTCCGAATTTTCCAAGCTATTCAACGTAATGACGATGGTACGGTATTTTTCTTCCTCGACCGCTGTGCCGCCCCCTTCCTCATCCGAGCAGCCCGGGAACAACAGGGCGGCCAGGAGGCAGGATGCGACGGTCTTCCATATCTGCTTGCATTTCATAATCTCTTGTTGTTTTGTTTGTTGTTTATTTAATGTTTGTTTTGAGCGGTTCAGACCCCTCAGTCTCGCTGCGCGAGCCAGCTCCCCTACCTTAGGGGAGCTTTTCAGAATGACTGCAACGACGCTATGTTTTACAACCCCCTCTGGCTTCGCCATCTCCCCCTTCGGAAGGGGGAGAACGGCTGCTGCGCAGCCGGGGGGTGCCACCCGATTGAGTGTGCGAGCACACTCAATCTAAAACTCCTTCTTCCTCTGGTCTCTCCCCCTTTTGAAGGGGGAGTCCGGCAAAGCCGGGAGGGGGTTCGGGAGGGGGTTTCGGGAGTGCCTTAAATAGCATCCAACGCAATCATTCTAAAAAGCTTCCGAAAGATAGGGAAGCTCCCCCAACGGGGGAGAGGGGTATAAACACCATTATTATATATTTATTTATCTACTTTAATCTACTGTTTATGGCCCAGGAGTCATACCCCACAGTCTCGCTCACGCGAGCCAGCTCCCCTATCTTAGGGGAGCTTTTCAGAATGATTCTTAGATGCTACCTTCAGAATAACTGCCCCGATGCTACCACCCTTCACACCGTCGGCCTATCATCCGGTTCCTCCGGCGTCTCCGTGCCCTCGCCGGGAGTTTCCGGCTCCGTCGGGGTTTCGCCGTCGGACGTTTCCTCATCCTCCTTGGTCTCTTCCGGGCCGCGCAGGTTGAAGCGGTTGATGGTCTCCTCGATGTGCGAGTTCAGGTCGTTGATGAAATCCTCCGTCGCATCCGTGCCGTGCAGCAGGTTAGCGGCAAAGGCATGGTCGGCCATCGCCTGGTAGAGCTGGGTGAGCTGGATGCGCAACTCCTTGTTGGTTTCCAATTTACGCGCTTTCGAGCGGTCGGCGCTGCGCTGCGAAGTCAGCTCCGCATAACGCTCGTTTTCCGCCTCCAGCTTGTCGATATACTTGTCGAGGCCCACAGCTTCCACCGCTGCGGCAAACTGCTCCTTACGGAGGTCTGCCACCATCCCGCGGAGGGTCACCGTCTCCTGATTCTGCGGCATCTTGCCCACACCCTCGTAGGGACGCATGGCAGTTTTCAGGGCTGCGGCGGCCTGCAGCTCGGCTTCGTCGGAAAGCAAGTCGGCGGCATGGTCAACGGCGTTCAGCACGAAGGCGGCGAGACCGTCGCGACGGCGGTCCACCCCGGCCAGCTGCTGCGTCGCCACGTTGGCGCGTGTCTCCTTGTTCAGCTCCAGCATTTTCTCCAGAGCGGCTTTCATGGCATCAATCGACTCCTGCGGGATATAGAGCTCGGGCACGCCGTCGGTCACGGCAAGCGGTTCGACACTCTGAATCTCCGGCTGTCCCGGTTCCTGTTCCGACGAGTCTTGCATGTTTTCGAGAAGCTCGACGAAACGGGTCATAAAATACATAAATTCGGCGTTTGTCAGACGTGGGAGACTTAAAGGCTCCACAATTTGATACTCCAACTTCATACGTTATCTCGTTGTTTACTGTTTTTCTGTCTTTGCGACCTCGCTTTGCCTTAGAAACAGTGTTGCTAACGGCTTTGCGACCTCGCTTTACTCTGGAAACGGTGTTTCTAACGCATTGCGACCTCGCAATGGCTTAGAAACGGTGTTGCTAAACGCGTTGCGACCTCGCTTTGCCTTAGAAACGGTGTTGCTGACGCGTTGCGACCTCGCAATGGCTTAGAAACGGTGTTGCTAACGCGTTGCGACCTCGCTTTGCTTTAGAAACGGTGTTGCTGACGCGTTGCGACCTCGCAATGGCTTAGAAACGGTGTTGCTAAACCTTTGCGCTGTTCAGACCCCTCAGTCTCGCTTCGCGAGCCAGCTCCCCTACCTTAGGGGAGCTTTTCAGAATGATGGCCTACACGCTACCTTCCAGAATGATGGCAACGTCGCTATGTTTCGTGCCACCCGATTGAGTGTGCGGGCACACTCAATCTAAAACTCTTTCTTCCTCTGGTCTCTCCCCCTTTTGAAGGGGGAGTCCAGCTGCGAAGCAGCTCGGAGGGGGTTAATAGCATCTAAGGCAGCATTCTTAAAAGCTCCCCTAAGATAGGGGAGCTCCCCGAAGGGGTGAGGGGTATGACATCAACTATAATATCTCTTTACAACTCTCCATTATTCAACCTGATCACCCAGTCTTTCACCTGAATCTTATAGCAGGCATAGCCCACGACAGGATGCGGCGGACGGCTTGGGTCGGGATCCGGGTCGGGTGTCGGGTCCGGATCGGGATCGGGTTCAGGGTCAGGATCGGGGTCCGGGTCGGGACAGTCGGGGCAGAGGATGGGCGTCAGGAAGAAGATGATGGAATATTCGTCCTGGCGGTCCAGGTACTCCTGCGCCGAGAGGTTGTGCCCCTCCATCTGCGTCAGGAGCAGGTAGTTGGGCAGGTTTATGTTCAAGACGTCGTCTTCCCAGTCCTTGTGGCGCACGATGAGGCGGTAGTTTTCGCCCGCCATGAGCCGCATGGTGTTCATCTCGGCGACGGCCACCATCTGCGAGAGCGTGTCGCCGATGGCGATGTTCGGGTCGCCGCCCGGGGAAGCGATGTCGATATTTTCCGTATGGTAAGGCAGATAAGAAATCTGCGGGTCGTCGAGCAGCGAGTTGTCGTAGTCCATGTACCCGTTGTCGGCGGTGATTTCAAACGTGAAGTCGTTCACGTCCATGCTGTAGCCCTCGGTATCCTGGAGGACGAAGCGCAGCTTGTTGGTATTCTTGGCTAAAGAGATTTCCTTGTCCTCGTGCGCCGTGCCGGTAATCACCAGCGTGTCGAGCGCATGCCAGAGAGGTTCAAGTTCGTTGGGTTGCGTCGCGTCGGCGTTGCGGAGCGTGCGCACCCGGATATCTTCAATCGACGAGGCGCCGGGCGTCAGTTGCGGCCATTCGTAAGAGCCGTTGTCGAGGCCCGCCCACGTCAGGGCATAGTAGGTTCCCGGCTCAAGGTCGAGCTTCACGTTGTTGGCTTTCAGCTCGTCGCCCTCGATCTGCCGTTGCATGAGGAAATTACCTTTGTCGTCGCAGAGAAACAAAGAGACCTTGCTGACCTCGTGCTGGAAGGCATCGGCGAATTTCAGATTGTAGTCATAGACGAAATGCAGTCGGTATTCGCAGGGCTGCAGCGAATCGTCGTGAATATAATCGCACGCCCCCAAGCCGGCTACCAACAACGCCGCGCCGACCGATTTCGCAAATAGATTAGTTAATTCCTTCATATTCTTATGTATCATGTTTTTCTGCCAAAGATAATTGGTGAAGGCGGGCCGTGCCGAGCAGGGCAGGGCGCGGGCCCGCCTAAGTTTAGTGATATGAAATTAATAGATTCCCGGCGCGGAAGCCGGGAATAGAAAAGAATTAATACAATACAGCTTCATTTATACGCAAAACCCAGTTGCGAACATGAAGATTGACAAACAAGAACAGTTCATCCGTTTCATCATCCTTGTCAGGATCAGGGATTTCAGAACCTGCCACGCCCAGTTTGTCAATTCGCGTTACAGAGATGTCGTAGATATTGTTGCGGACAATGGCAAACTCTGAAATACCCATTCTCTCCCCGCTGCTTGTTCCATCCTGAGTCGGGTTGTTATTATTGGCATGGCGAATCCAGAACGGATAATAGCATACGCCGCCCGTGTAAACCAGATAATCTGAACCGTCAAAGGCAGGATTATCCTGGAAAGATTCGAAAGAATCGGTTGAGGCAAAAGTTACAGTTTCTTTCTGAGTATCATCGGCGTTTGCTAAAATAGTAGCCGCACGACCTTTCAGATATTCGATATAGCCAAAGGGATCCACAACCGTAGCTGCCTTACTTTTATTGAAGTCAGAAACTTTCACATTGACAATATTCGTACTATTGAAATCAGAAATCGTCAAATCAGTATCTTGGAATGGAGCTGTCAGCACATCATTCAAGAATCCAGCCAAGATAGCCTCATAGCTATCATAAACAATTGCGGTATGGTCGATTGCATTATATTTAGCTGAGGGTTTTACGTAGAAGGTAGGAGCTTTAGGAGTTACACCTTCTCCTACATTATCATAAGTCTGTACACCATCTTGATTGTCATCATAGTCAATCGTCACTGAGCCCGTTTCATCTTGGTCGTCACCAGTCAGAACCGTTGTCCATTTTTCCGGGAAATACTGAGCCTGGAACAAGATACCGGTAGAATACCCGTTCTTTTGAGCTTCACGAGAAGTTGTATTCTCCATCGTATAGCACAAGGTCATCTGCGGAGTAGCTGCTGAATTGCCATTCAAAGCAAATCTACTGTATTTTGCAGTATTTGTCGAACTAGTGATTTGATCACCCCACAAAGATGCGTAATTAACCGAATTAAGATGATTGTCGTAAGTTAAGGAAGTTCCATTATCTGACACCAAGCTTGTATAATCCGTATAAGGCGCTGTTTTTACTTTTGTCCACGGGTCGATGATGAAATTCACACCTTCGCCATTTGCTTTAGCCAACTCATCACCCAATAGTTCAGTCTTATCATTAATAGTAGCTTCTGTATTTCCCTGAGGACGTATTGTCACACGCTTCAATAAATAAGAGCCGCTGGTCAATTGGTTAACTACCGCACCATTCTGCAAAACGACACGGTCGCCGCCTATAGCATAAACATAATTACCCAAATAACGATAGTTATCACTCGTCGATGAAGTTACAGGAATATCATTGATGCGGATTTTGGCCGCCAAACGTTCCACAAAGACTTCCACCGTCGGCGCATTTTCAGCTGTAGAATTGGCATCCAAGGTTACATAACTTTGCGCATTACCCCATTGCATCGTATGAGTTGACATCACAAAGCCCTGGTCTGTTCTATACTCATCAATTATTTGATTAGCCAATCCTTGTACAGTCGTAATAGTATTACTTGTGATTCCCGTATAAATAGCATTATTTTCACCCAAGTTTGTTACCGCAAGCACACCGAATTGCTGACCTTCCCAGTTTTCCGTATCCAAAATCTGGATTTTAACCGTAGAAGCCCACAGATGGTCGGGAGTACCATTTGTAACCATCCCGTCATTTGATACGTAACCCACACCGGCAATTTCATTTGTACCCGTATTAATGTCGTAGTTGCTCGTCGGATTCCCAGACGCATCATTAACACCCTTAAACAAAATAACCGTAACATCCTTTACCTCGGATTCTTCCAAACTGCCCGGTTCATCGCCATCACCGGATTCACCTCCTGTTGGATCGATATTATCCGAATCTTCACCTCCTGCTCTCGTTGTCAGACCGGCATTCACGGCGATATTCATGTACGTTGTCGGTCCATTCAGTTCCTGTCCGCCCCCTGTATTCGGCCCGTTGTCAATGTCGTCCGAACAGCCTACCGTAGCCATGGCCACAGCAAGCATACATAATTTGCTGTTCAATTTCATAATAAATAGTTCTATTTAAATTACAATTAGTTTCTATGTATAATACAATTAGTTTCTATATTCATTTCTGGTTCTGTTCAGACCCCTCAGTCTCGCTGCGCGAGCCAGCTCCCCTACCTTAGGGGAGCTTTTAAAGAATGACTCCTACACGCCTACCTTTCAAGAATGATGGCAACGACGCTACGTTTCAAATAATAGCATCTAAGGCAGCTAT
Organism: uncultured Parabacteroides sp.; assembly: GCA_944326775.1. Classification (GTDB taxonomy): domain Bacteria; phylum Bacteroidota; class Bacteroidia; order Bacteroidales; family Tannerellaceae; genus Parabacteroides. The sequence continues at coordinate 22,277 of CALVFH010000016.1, read as the reverse complement.
CTTAAAAGCTCCCCTAAGATAGGGGAGCTCCCCCAAAGGGGGTGAGGGGTATGACCTCTCTTAAAATGACTCCTACATGCTACCTTTCAGAATGACTGCAACGACGCTATGTTTCGAAATCATTCCTATTTCACAACCCCCTCTGGCTTCGCCATCTCCCCCTTCAGAAGGGGGAGAACGGCTGCCGTGCAGCCGGGGAGTGCCACCCGATTGAGTGTGCGGGCACACTCAATCTAAAACTCCTTCTTCCTCTGGTCTCTCCCCCTTCGGAAGGGGAAGAACGGCTGCTGTGCAGCCGGGGAAGTGCCACCCGATTGAGTGTGCGGGCACACTCAATCTAAAACTCCTTCTTCCTCTGGTCTCTCCCCCTTTTGAAGGGGGAGTCCGGCGAAGCCGGGAGGGGGTTCCGGGAGGGGGTTCGGGAGGGGGTCATCGTGCATTCTCAATCATCTCCAAATTCTTCTTCACCGCCTCCTGCACCTTCGCATCGCTGGAAGAGATAGCTTCGAGCGCGGCTTTCGCCTCATCCCATTTCTCTTCGAGCATCAGCAGGGCTGCTTCGGCGAGCTGCTTCTCTGCGCCGTCCTGAGCTTTAGCCAAATAGCGGCGAGCCTTTTCGGGCTGGCGCGTCTGGATAGCGTTGTTGGCGGCATTGAGGTTCGACACCGGGTCGTCCGGATAGAGGCGGACGGCGATTTCGAACACTTCGTTATATTGCGGGGTGCCCGTCTCGTAGCTCTCTGCCACGCGGTACATCTCCTCGAGATTCAGCTTCGACGGATCCTTATAGAGCATCTCGCGAGCCTCTTCGGTCGTGAAGCTGCGGATGTGATATTCCACCGTATAATCGGAGTGGCGCAAGGCGGGATAAATATCGCGGAGCACCTGCCCGTAGGTAGGCAACTGCTTGAGTTTCGCCTCCTTCCGGTCGAGGTCTGCCGGTTCGGCATCGCGGATGATGGCGAGCCACTGGTCTTTGTCGGCAACATTCGACTCGGCGATACGCTTCTCCAGGCCCTCCCAGTCTTCCGGCTCGGCCTCAACCGTAAACTCGGCATCGCCAAAGTCGTGCAGACCCTTCACGTAGTCGAGCAAGGCGCGGGAACGGCCCTCGGCCAGACGCTCGTTGTTCGCATAAGAGCCTTCGGGAGAGGCGTAACCCTTGATGCTCACCTTCGTGATGGTAGCATACGGGTCGTCTTCAACCGACTGGATGGTCGCGTTGATGGCAGCCAGCTCGGTGGAGTTGCGGCGGTAGTCCGGGCGGATCACCGTCTGGTTGACCGGGAAATCGAGGTAGGCGCTACCCGACTTCTCGCGGACCTTCACTTCGGCCACCGGCGTGAGGTAGAGGATGGCAGGCACCATCGGCTCGCGCACCAGGTTGACGGGGAAGAGCGTGGAGCGGTCGTTCTGGAGCGACTCCCAGCCGCAGCCGCAGAGGTCGGTCACCATCACCACGTCCGATTTCGCCATCCAGTTGCGGTAAGGCAGGCGGGCATGGTAGTCGAGTGTCTGCTCGGTGTTGTTCTTGCGGCGCACCTCCGTCTCGTTCGGGAAATCCTCGGCGCGTTCGAGACGCTGGTACTGGATGTGGCGCGTGCGGCCGTTGACAATAATCGGCGACAATTCCGCTACGCTGTCGCCCTTCATCAGCAGCGGGCGATAGACCAGCGTCCGGTTGGCGCCCAGCTCGATATCGCTCAGGTCGAGCGTCAGGTCAATAAGCACGTCGTCGCCCACGCGCGAAGCCTCGCCCTCGACGACACGCAGCGTGTTTGCCTCTTGCCCGAATGCGGGGACGGCGGCAAAGGCTGCCATATATAATAAGGTATAAGCTATTCGTTTCATGTTCGTCAGCATTTTAGAATACATAAATCAGATTGAGAGCGGCCTGCGTAGGCCCAACGTAGTGTTTCTTCTTGGTTTCCTGCTTCGTGCCACAGTTGGTACACGGATAGACATCCGACTCGAGGTAGAGGTAGCCCACGCCGACAGTGGCCTCGAGGTTCCAATGCTTGCCCAGGAGCCAGGAATAGCCGTAGCTCACGCCCACGCCGGTGCCCCAGCCCTGATGGCGTTCGCCCTCGGTGCCGAGCAGCTTGATGTCTGCAATATTATAAATAAGGTAAGGAACATGGAGGCCGAGGAAGTGCCCGTTGAAGGCCTCACAAAACCAGTAACGCACTTCCGGATGAAGGCGGAAATGCTTGAGCGAGCGGTCGTAAGAGCCGTCGTCGTTCTTGCCGTCGAACGGATTCAGCCCGGCCTCGATGTCGAACGACCACTTTTTGGCAAGACGAAACTCTAAACCGGCATTAAAAGTTACCGTTGCCCAATAAGGAATATTCGTCTTCAACCCCACAATAGGCGCTTTGCTTTCCGAGAAGAAATCTTGCGCGTGGTTTGGCAACGCAAGGCAAAGCAGTAGAACCGACAATAATACGTTTCTCCAATTCATGTATGCTTCGTTTTTAAGTTTTGCACGTTAGGGAGAGGTTTAGTTTTCGTAAGACTATGTCTTTTTTTGTGGCTTTTTCGGATATGAATTGGCGCAAAAAGTCGGTTTTAAGTAAAATAATCTTAATCGAAAGAATTATTTCAGAGAATTATTCTTCATTAAAAAAATTGTCCTTACTTTTACCGCCCGAAGAGACATAGTTTTACGAAAACTATGTCTCTTCTTGCATAATAGGCGGCTTGTTAAACTATTTAAAGAGCAACGGAGCGAACTCGTGCAGGCAACGGCTCCAGGTATGCCACTCGTGATAGGTATTCTCGGACTGGTAGTACGAAGTACGGATGCCGAGGTCGGAGAGCTTCTTCCGCGCATCCGTAACCATATCGACAAACATCTTCTCTTCGCTGCCTACCCCAAACCAGAACAGCTTCACCTCGCGGTTGAACTTCGCGGCATCGGCAAAGGCGCCGTTGAAGGCGGTCGAAGGGTTGTCCATCACCCCGCCGATGAGCGCGGCACTGAACGCCCCGTAGTAGGAGAACAGCTCGGTGTGGTTCAAGCCAATCTGGAAGGTCTGGAAGCCCCCCATCGAGAGGCCGGCGATGGCGCGGTTCTCGCGACCGGGTTTCACACGGTAATAGGATTCGAAGGTAGGCAGGATGTCTTTCAGATAGACCTGCTCGAGGGTTTCGGTGCGCTTGGTCAGGCCTTCGCGGCTCATGTCGGGCTGGGTGGAATCGCCCTTGGCAACTGCTTGGCCATTATCCATCACCACAATCATCGGGACGGCCTTGCCCTCGGCAATCAGGTTGTCGAGGATGAAGTTCATGCGGCCCTGCAACGACCAGCCGCGTTCGTTCTCGCCGGCCCCGTGGAGGAGGTAAAGGATGGGGTATTTCGTCTGAGTATCGGTATCATAGCCGGCAGGGGTATAGACGTAGGCGCGACGCCATTTGCCGGTAACCTCGGAGAAATACCAGTGCTCGCGCACCTGGCCGTGGGGGACTTGCTTGCATGCGTAGAAATCCTCGCCGGGCGTAGGCGCATAAACTCCGCTCGTCGGATGGCCATAGCCCCAATAGGTCACGCTCGACGGATCATTGACCTGCACACCGTCCACCAGGAACCAGTAATAATGGAAACCCGGAGTGACCTGCGTGACGACGCCGCTCCAATAGCCTTCGGTATCCTTCGTCAGCGCGAGCGGCTCCTTGCAGAAGCCGTCGCCGCCAGCCACTTCCACCTTCGTCGCCTCAGGCGCTTTCAGACGCACCCGCACACTCATCCCCTCGGACACCTGCGGATACTCACATCCCGGCACATTCGACCACGCCGGCTTGAAACTCTCCTGGGCCATTCCCTCGGCCCATCCCATTCCCGCCATCACCGCCGACAGCAGGAGCATTTTCAGATTCGATTTAAAGTTCATAGCAATCTGTTTAAAAAGTAAGATATTCAATGAATATAGGTGTTTTCACACGACTCTCAAAGTTACAAAAAAGCACAACACCCTCTCTCCCACCGACCCAAAAGTTTTGATTCGATGCAGAATTTTTCCGGAAGGGAAAAAGAAATCTTATCTTTGCAACACGCATAAATCCAAAGAATATGGCAAAAGAGGTTTTTAAGATAAAAAAGGTAGAAATCAAAGGCTTTAAATCGATTGCGTTTGACACGCCGCTGCAACTCGAACTGGGGGACATCAATATCCTGCTCGGAGCCAACGGAGCCGGGAAAAGCAATATTATCAGTTTCTTCCGGATGTTGGGCTACATGATGCAGGGATGCTTCCAACTATTCGTGGAACAGGCCGGGACAAACCGGAATTTTCTCTACTACGGACCGAAGAAAACCCCGACGCTATGCGCAAAGCTCTACTTGGAAAGCCCTTCTGCCTACAGGATCTATCAGTTCAGCCTGACCCATGCCCTACCCGACCGGCTTATCTTCAGCAACGAAGAAATAGAATGGGGAAGCACGGAGCCGGGCGCGCAACCCCGGAAAGTCAAACTGGAGAATAACTTCAAGGAATCGGGATTGATTTACGCCAACGACGCGGCAGGCTTGAGCATTCGGAATGTGCTGGAGAACTGCAAGATTTACCAGTTTCACGACTCGTCGCTGAGCGGTCCCCTCCGGCAATCCTCAGCCGTGGATTCTGCCCATTACCTGCAATCGGAAGGGAACAATCTGGCATCTTTCCTATACTATCTGAAAGACAATTTCAAAGACTCTTACCAACGGATTGTCAGCTATATCCAGATGGTGATTCCTCAGTTCCGCGACTTCTACCTGGAACCGGAAAGAGGGTATGTCACGCTGAAATGGCAAGACAGCTCACCGAATGATTATGTGCTTTCGGCAGACCAGTTCTCAGACGGGTCTTTACGGTTTATCGCCCTGGCAACACTGTTGTTGCAACCGCCACAAACGATGCCCAACCTGATTATCATCGACGAACCAGAGCTTGGTCTTCATCCTTATGCCATTGATCAGTTAACCGAAATGATTAAGGATGCGTCTCTCCACGCACAGATTGTCATCGCGACCCAATCGCCTTCCCTGATCGACGGTTTTGATATTCATGACATCACCGTAATAGAACGGGACGAAGATAAACAATGTACTTGTGCCCACCGGCTCGATGCTCAAGCCTTGGAAAACTGGCTCAAAGACTACTCGACCAGCGAACTGTGGGATAAGAATATTTTGGGAGGACGGCCGGTATGAACGATCTGATTATCCTCAACGTGCTCTGTGAGGGCCAGACGGAAGAGCGTTTTGCAAAAGAGTTGCTGAAACCGTACTTACAGGAACGGGGAATTACCGTAAAACACCGGCTCTTGATCACCAGCCGAAAAAAGAATCAGGCTGGAGGAATGCTTAGCTATACACAAGTGAAAAATGATTTGACGATATGGATTAAGGAAGTCTGCCACAGAAGCCATGAAAGGCACTACTTCACAACCATGTTCGATTTCTATGCTCTGCCCAACAGTTTTCCCGGATGGAAAGACGCACAGGCAATAAGGAACAAACAGGAGGCAGTCAAAACAATTGAAGAGGCGTTCGCCAAAGATCTCGGCTATCCGGATTTTATTCCGTATATTCAGCTGCATGAGTTCGAGGCGCTCCTCTTTTGCGATCTGGACAAGTTGCTTATCGATTATCCGGATTGCCCAAAGGAAATAGAGCAACTGAAGAATGACCTTCGCAAATATGACAACAACCCGGAGGCTATTGACAACAATCCGGCAACCGCTCCGAGCAAAAGAATAGGGAAAGCCTTGGAAAAGAAATACAAATATAATAAGACCAAAAGCGGCATAACGGTTACCCAGGCGATTGGCATTAACGAACTACGAAAGAAGTGCGCCCACTTCAATGAATGGCTGGAGCTATTAGAAAAGATAAAGTAAATTCCATCTTATATGTTTTTTTCCTACTTTTGCAAAAACGTCAGATACGAATGAAACGATTATTGATTTTCGACTTAGACGGCACATTGCTGAATACGATTGCTGATTTGGCGGCAAGCACGAACTATGCGTTGGAAAAGAATGGATTCCCAACGCACGAACTGCAGGAATATAACTATTTCGTGGGTAACGGAATCAACAAGCTGTTCGAACGGGCCTTGCCGGAAGGACAAAAAACAGAAGAGAACATCCGGAAAGTACGGAAAGAGTTCCTTTTACATTATAATATACATAACGCCGATTTGAGCCGCCCCTACCCGGGCATCCCGGAACTGCTCGAGACCCTGCAGGCCAAGGGTGTGATGCTGGCCGTGGCTTCCAACAAATACCAGGCCGGCGCGGAAAAGCTGGTTGCTCATTTCTTCCCGAATATCCATTTTATCGCTGTCTTCGGACAACGCGAAGGCGTGCCGACGAAACCCGATCCGGCCGTGGTGGAGGAAATCAGGACGAAAGCTAAGGTGAAAAAGGAAGAGGTCTTATATATCGGCGATTCGAATGTGGATATGCAAACGGCTATTAACAGCGGCGTAGATGCTTGCGGCGTAGCCTGGGGATTCCGCCCGGTGAGCGAATTGGAGGCGTATGGGCCGATGATGATTGCGAGGGAGGCGAAGGAGATTGGGGAGAAGGTTGACGAGTTGACAAGTTAACAAGTTGACGAGGAGACGAGGGGACGAGGGGATAAAAAAGTTTTGAGTTTTTGCGTCCGTAAGATATGATTACTCAGAACCTACAAACACAAAAACTCAAAATCAACCAACTTACTCTTGAATTCCCAACAACTCGTTCATTTCTTTACGCTTCTCCAAGTCGGAGAAATAAGTTTCAACGACTTTGTAGAGGTCGAAACCGTTTGTTGAACCGGCAGCCAGACCAAGCTTGTTTGCCATGTCTTTAACTGCATTGTGAATCACTTGTCTGTCCAGTAAATGGAGCTCTTCCTTATGAATGAAAGCTTTACTTTCCATAACGTATTGTTTTTAAAAGATTAAATTCTGTTGTCACAAATATTGAAAAAAACTCTTGAATAAACAAACATATCGGCTTTTTATTTTCCGGGGCATAACGGGATATTTAGCCTATCATGCTAATATACCGAGCATTGAGATGGAAAATATTTTTCATGGAAACGGGATTGTAACAGTTCCTACATGTTCATGCAATACGAAAAACGGAAATTTGGGCCGACTAAATTAGTAAAACCATGTATTTAAGAAAACATTACCGCACAGTCGTCCTCTCGGACATCCATTTGGGAAGTACTCATTCCAAAATAGAACAAGTATGCAGACTCCTTAAATCCGTCAACTGCGACCAACTTATCTTGAATGGAGATATTATCGACGGCTGGTGCATCCAACGGAACGGACTGAAGAAATGGCTTCCGGCCTATACTTTGTTTATCAAGATTCTAATGAAAATGATGGAAAACTGCGGCACGGAAATTATTTATGTACGAGGCAACCACGACGATTTCCTCGACCATGTGGCGCCTTTCAGTCTGGGTAATATCAAAGTGGTGAAAGAGTATGTCTTGGAACGCGACGGGAAACGCTATTTCGTCACGCACGGCGACATCTTCGACCGGGTTACTTCAAACATGACGTGGCTGGCCCACTTGGGCGACTATGGCTATACCTTCCTGCTGTGGTTCAACGGATGGTATAACCGCTACCGGGCTTACCGGGGAAAACCCTACTACTCGCTTTCGCAACGCATCAAACAGAAGGTAAAGACGGCTGTATCCTACATCTCGAACTTCGAACGCACGCTTTCCGACTTTGCCCAAACACGCAAATACGACGGGGTGATCTGCGGACATATCCATCACCCGGCCGATATGTACTATGGCGATATCCATTACCTGAACTCCGGAGACTGGGTAGAAACCATGTCGGCTTTGGCCGAAGATGAAGAAGGAAACTGGAACATTCTTTATTATACAGAAGTAGAAATACCGGAAACACAACAAGACATGCAATTCCTCACAAACGTTCAATCTGCCTCATGAAATATCTTTTTATCGTACAAGGTGAAGGACGGGGACACCTCACACAATGCATCGCCCTGGAGGAAATCCTCCGAAACAATGGGGATGAAGTCGTGGAAATCCTCGTCGGGAAAAGCAATTCACGCCAACTGCCAGATTTCTTCGGACGAAGTGTACAGGCGCCGATAAAGCGCTTTGAAAGTCCGAACTTCTTACCTACGGCATCCAACAAACGGAACAACATCCTCCGGAGCGTAGCCTACAACATGGCCAAGCTCCCGACTTTCTGGAAAAGCACGTGCTTTATCCGCAACCGCATCCGGGAGACTCAGGCCGATATTGTCATCAACTTCTACGAGCTGCTGACGGGCATGGCCTATGCCCTCTTCCCGATCAGCGCCCCGCAGATTTGCATCGGCCACCAGTATCTGTTCCTGCACCGCGATTTCCATCTGCCGCGAAAAATACGGGGAAGCATCCTGATGCTGAATTTCTTCTCGCGCCTGACGTGCATCGGAGCCTACAAGCGTCTGGCTCTTTCGTTCAAACCGATGGACGAAGACAAGAAACGACATATTGCCGTAATACCGCCCCTGCTGCGCAAGGAAGTGTTCCACCAGCAGGTGAGCAATGGCAACTATATCCACGGCTACATGGTCAATGCCGGATTCGGCGAAAACGTGATGGAGTGGCACCAACAGAACCCGTCGGTACCCCTCCGCTTCTTCTGGGACCGTAAAGGCGAAGAACGCGTGAAGAAAGTGGATGATACCCTCACGTTCTACCAGCTCGACGATACGGAATTCCTCCGCCAGATGAGCGGATGCAAGGCGTATGCCAGCACGGCGGGCTTCGAATCGGTCTGCGAGGCCATGTACCTGGGGAAACCAATCCTGATGGTACCCGCCCATATCGAACAGGACTGCAATGCGTTCGATGCCGCCAGCAATGGAGCCGGCATCGTTTCGTCCGACTTCAATCTCGACCAGCTGGTAGCCTTTGCCGACCGGTACAAACCCAACCCGGCTTTCAGAACATGGGTGCAGAAGGCTCCCTACATTATTATAAAGAATATGCCGACCGTAGCTTTCTGCAACGAAAAAACTTATTTCCGGGAAGTAATCGACTTGCTTCGAGAGAAAAAGAACAAATTATATCGATATATCCAAATAATATAAGTACTTTTACCTGCACAGCGAAGAAATAAACACGATATGAAAATAAAGAATAACAAAACGTATTTACCGAGAGACTTGAGCTGGATGTATTTCAACCGACGTATTCTCCAGGAAGCCAGCCGAGCCAATGTGCCCCTGCTGGAACGTATGAGTTTCCTGGGCATCTATTCCAATAATCTCGACGAATTTTTCCGCGTACGTGTCGCTACGCTGAATCGCATTGCCGAATGCGAAGACAAGGAGGCCCGGAGAAATAAAGCCGAGGCGCTTGAATTGCTGAAAGAAATAAACAAACTAAATACGGCCTACTCGAAGGAATTTGAAAAGGTGAGCGCGGATATTACCCGGGAGCTTCGTCAGGAAAACATCTATATCGTCAAAGATACGGAGCTCGACGAGGAACAGCTGCACTTCATCCGCTCATTCTATATCCAGAATCTCTACGGACGGGTAATCCCGGTATGGTTCTCGGCTATCAAACAGCTGAGCAACGAGAACGACGAAAACATCTACCTCGCCGTAAGGATGTATAAGAAAGACGTGAAACGGAAAGTTCCCGAATATGCGTTCCTGGAATTGCCGGTAAGTATCTGCGGCCGCTTCGTCCGCCTGCCGGACAAGGACGGGAAGAGCTACCTGATGTATTTGGACGACGTGATCCGCTGTTGCTTGCCGCTGATATTCGGAGGACAGGACTATACGAACTTCGAGGCGTTCTCGTTTAAATTCACCCGTGATGCGGAAATGGAAATCGACAACGATTTGCGCAACGGCGTGTTACAGAAAATATCGAAGGGCGTGAAGAGCCGCCGCCGCGGCACACCGCTCCGCGTGGTCTATGACTCAACGATGCCGAAGGGCTTGCTGAACCAGGTTCTCTCGACACTCGACCTCGACAAACTGGATACCGTACTGGCCGGCGGACGTTACCACAATCATAAGGATTTTATGAAATTCCCCGACTGTGGACGCAAGGACCTGAAATATCCGGCATGGCCGCCTATCCTGAAGAAAGAGCTTTCGGGACCGGAAAGCATCCTGCAACTGATCCGAGAGAAAGACCGTTTTATCCATGTTCCTTACCACAGCTTCGACTCGTATATCCGCGTTTTGCAGGAAGCGGCCGTCAGCAAGGAAGTGAAAGCGATCAAAACAACTCTCTACCGCCTGGCCAAGGATTCCAAAGTGGTGAAAGCGCTGATCGGAGCTGCCCGCAACGGCAAGAAGGTGACGGTAGTCATAGAGCTGCTGGCCCGTTTCGACGAAGCCTCCAACATCGACTGGTCCAAGAAAATGCAAGATGCCGGCATTCACGTAATCTTCGGAGTGGAAGGACTGAAGGTCCATTCGAAAATCACCCATATCACAATGAAATCGGGGGCTGACATTGCCTGCATCAGTACGGGGAATTTCCACGAAGGGAATGCGCGGATGTACACGGACTATATGCTGATGACGGCTTCGCGCCCTATCGTACGCGATGTCAACGCGGTGTTCAACTTCATCGAACGCCCCTATTCCATGACGCGATTCAAGGAACTGCTGGTATCTCCTAATGAGATGAAGAATAAGTTCATCCGTCTGATCAACGATGAGATCCGCAATAAAGAAGCAGGCAAACCGGCTTACATCCGGATCAAAATCAATCACATCACGGATGTCGATATGGTAAAGAAACTCTATGCTGCCGCCGAACACGGCGTGCCGGTTGATTTGTTGGTGCGCGGCAACTGCTCGCTCTTTACCGAGCTACCCGAACTGAACAAGAATATCCGTATCGTAGGGATTATCGACCGATATCTGGAACATTCGCGCATCTTCATCTTTGCGGCCGGAGGCGAAGAAAAAGTATTCATCGGTTCGGCAGACTGGATGCCACGCAACTTGGACAACCGTATTGAGGTGGTTACCCCGGTTTATGCTCCGGACATCAAAGAAGACCTGAAGAAGGTTGTCGAGTTAGGACTGCACGACACGTTACAAGCCCGCATCGTAGATGGTACAGGCTCGAACGAAATCCAGCAACCGAAAGAAGGTGAAGCTCCACTGCGGTCGCAAGAAGAACTTTACAAACGATATTCGGAATAAGCACGCCCCAATACACCGGGGGGGAGAGATAACAAGAAATCATTATAAAAAAGGATAAAGTTATGGCAATAAAGAATTATGCAGCAATCGACATCGGTTCGAATGCAGTGCGCTTGCTGATCAAGCGCGTATCACCCGACTATAAAGACGGACGGGACAAATTATCGAAAGTATTGCTTCTACGTGTACCCTTGCGCTTGGGTTTTGACGTGTTCGGAGAAGGGAAAATCTCGCCGGAAAAAGCAGACCGGATGCGCCGGCTGATGAAAGCTTACCGCCAGCTGATGAAAATCTATGGGGTGGAGCATTATCGGGCTTGCGCGACTTCTGCCATGCGCGATGCCGTGAACGGAATGGATATCATCAAGAAAATCAAAAAGAATACGGGTATCAAGATTGAAATCATCGACGGACAGGAAGAAGCTCAGATTGTCTATAACAATCATTTGGAATGCCAGGAAGACCGCAACGGGAATTACATGTATGTGGATGTAGGCGGTGGCAGTACGGAAATCAACCTGCTGGTCAATGGGGTGCTGACTTACTCAAAGTCTTTTAACATCGGTACGGTACGTATTCTGACAGGAGGTGTCACTGAAGCTGCTTGGCAACAAATGCGTGACGAGATAGAGGCACACACCAAAAACTATCCGGTTATCAACATCATCGGTTCTGGTGGTAACATCAACAAACTTTACCGCCTCATCGAGAAAAAAGACAAGAAACGCAAACGCATCCCGGTAGCTTCTTTGCAACAGATTTACGACCGGATGAAAATCCTTACTACGGAAGCCCGTATGGACGAGTTTAATCTGAAACCTGACCGCGCCGACGTAATCGTGCCGGCTTCGGAAATCTTCCTCTGCATCGCTGAGAAAATCCATGCGGAATATATCTATGTGCCTGAAATCGGTCTCTCGGACGGTATTATCGACAAGCTGTATGCAGAAGACAAGATGAGGGAACAGTACAAGAACCTCTAAATGGCTCCAAGATGTGCCGGTCTAAACAATCGGCTTGATTTAATAAAGGTAAACAACTAAAAAAGCCCCACTTCACAGCGGGGCTTTCCTATGCATTATCGGAAATAACCAATAAAAACTCTCCGATACTACGGTGTTTAAAATCATCTTATATGCTTACATAAATTAGCGCCGGTTTTGGTTTAGCGATTATACTAATAGTGTTACGTTTATTTTGACATTGCAAAGATAGAATGACGCCAAAACTACCACAATACCTACATATTAGTATATTTTCCGCCTGAATACCTATATATTGCTATTTTCTCTGCCAAAACTAACAAACCTTAAGACAAAATACCTAAAGCGAGGTATTCTCCTTCCCTTTTTACCTATAACTGGGTATTGATACCCCTTGAATCCCCCTCTACCTTTGCACAAAAATTAAAACGAAGAATGAAAAGGTTAACTAAATTATTATTATTGTCTGCTTGTGTCTGTGCTCCGGCAATGGCGCAAGAGTCAGATACAGAACAGACAGCAGCAGAACGATCTGAAGAGATTTATGCTGCCGGATATGACAAGTTTCGCTTCGGTGGCTACGGTGAGGTTTTAGGGAAATTTATGGACTATGGTATCAATCGCTTCCGGGGAACGCAAGGACAAAAAGGAAACTCGAGAGACCATCGTAACGAAATATCCATTCCCCGTTTCGTCTTGGCTTTTGACTACAAATTTAATTCAAAATGGATTTTAGGTGCCGAAATTGAATTTGAAGCCGGCGGAACTGGCTCTGCTTATGAAATTGAGAATACGGAAAACGGCGAATATGAAACCGAAGTGGAAAAAGGTGGCGAGGTGGCTTTGGAACAATTCCACATCACTCGTCTGATCCATCCGGCATTCAATGTCCGCGCCGGTCACCTGATTGTTCCCGTAGGCTTAACCAACGAGCAACATGAACCCATCAACTTCTTCGGAACCTCCCGTCCGGAAGGAGAAACAACAATCATCCCTTCTACATGGCATGAAACCGGTATCGAGTTTTTCGGAACATTCGGAAAAGCATATACGCGTTTCAATTACCAGGCTTTAATCGTTGCAGGCTTAAACGCGAATGGATTCGACCGGAACAACTGGGTGCAGGGAGGCAAACAAGGTATTTTTGAAACCGACAACTTTACTTCTCCGGGTTATGTAGTTCGGTTAAACTATATCGGTGTTCCGGGACTGAAAGTTGGTGGTTCTGTTTACTATTGTAACAATACAGCCGCCAATTCCGACAAGTTAAACGAATATTCCCGTATCGGAAAAGTGCCCTTGCGTATCTATACGGCTGATGCACAATATAAGAACAAATACGTAACGGCACGGGGTAATATCATTTATGGCAACCTGAGTGAATCTGACCAGCTAACTCAGATAAATGCAACGCTGTCCGGCCTTTCGCCTTATACCCGCACGACTCCCATCGCCAAACATGCGGTAAGCTACGGAGGTGAAGTCGGGTTCAACCTTCGCTCTATTTGTAAAGACAATCCGAAAGTGCCCGTCATCTATCCGTTTGTGCGCTACGAATACTACAATCCTCAGGAAGAAGGAGCCGGTAGAGATGTGATGGATCTCCGAAACAAGGTCAGCATGTGGACAGCCGGTTTGAACTGGTATCCCCTGCCTAATCTGGTCGTAAAAGCGGATTACACGACTCGCCGTATCGGCGACGGAAGCTATACCAGCGAAAATGAATTCAGCCTGGCCATTGCTTATGTCGGCTGGTTCTTAAGCAAATAAGATAAATCAAATTATCTATAAACTTTTAATAACAAACAACATGAAGAAAAAAGACTTCTTTTATTCAGCCATTTTGGCCTTGAGCATGACGTTCTCCATGACAGCTTGCTCGGATGATGATGAACCTACACCGGAACCAACTCCGGACCCGGGAGTAGAAACAGTGGATCCCTATGATCTGGATTATACGGCAGAAAATGCTTCTGCTTGGGGTAACTACATGTATCAAACTGCTTTGTTGTTAGACCAGGATGCTACCAGCCTGTACAACGCTTGGACTACCGACTATGAAGGAAATGGCCCGTATGCCACGATATTTAAAGATCAGACAGCTGGTGCCTACAGCAGTCCGTTGGCTTGTATTGAAGAAATGGTACAAAGCGGTATGTGGAACATCGCCAACGAGGTTGGTACTGCAAAAATTCAGGATCCGTACAACCTCTATGTAAGCGGCGACCGCGAAGCCGGACTTTACGCTGTTGAATCTTGGTTTAGCTGGCATTCACGTGACGACTATACGAACAATATCTGGTCTGTCCGCAACACCTATTACGGACGCATTGACGACAACGATGTAAGTAAGATCGATGGAGACTTGAGCGCATATGGTTCTTACCAGGATTTCGATGATGCCGGAGATATCAACGAAAACTCGCTTTCTGCCTTCATCGCTTCCTTAAATCCGGAACTGGACGAACTGATCAAAGAACAGATTTTCGCTGCTGCAAAAGCTATTCAGGCTATTCCGCAGCCATTCCGTAATAATATCGACAGTGAAGAATCGGTAGAGGCCATGACTGCCTGCAACACTTTGGCTACAACACTGACCAACGAATTGCTTCCGTTTGTAAACACATTGACTGACGCTTCCTATACAGAACGTCTCGATGCTATTGCTGAACAATTTGTCGATGCAGTCGTTCTTCCGACCTATGCTTCCCTGCAAGAAGAAAACCGCAAACTGCTGGATGCTGTCAACCAGTTCCGTGAAAGCCCAAGCAATGCGAACTTTGAAAATGCTTGCAACGCATGGCTCGAAGCTCGTGAACCGTGGGAAAAGAGCGAGGCTTTCTTGATCGGGCCGGTTGCAAACTGGGGCTTGGACCCGAATATGGATAGTTGGCCATTGGATGTGGACGCAATCATTCAGTTGCTGAACTCACAAAACTGGAATGAAATGGAATGGAGCGGAAACTTCGACGAAGACAGCGAAACTATCGGTGCCGCCCAATCTGTTCGCGGATACCACACACTGGAGTTCTTGCTGTTCAAGAACGGCGAACCGCGTACAGTGGATTAATACGATTCCAAGCACAACGCAGATATACGCAGTTTAATTTTAGGAATCAGAAATTAGACTGCGTGAATCTGCGCCTTCCTTTTCAAGAAAACTTATCGTGATTCAACCAATAATTCAGATATGATAATAAATCGATTGAAACTTCATTTATACGCATTGACGTTGCTTGGCCTTTTGGCTTCATGCGAAGAAGATGACAAAATGGATATGAATACCATCGAAGTTCCCAGTGGATATGCACTATCGGCAGGAACATCTACCATCTTCCTCGCTTCATCTATTGCTTATGATACGGAAGCCAATTGGGTAACAGGAACTAATGCCAGCCGGTTTGTCAGTGGAGACGGTCTCTACGACGATGTACGAACCAGCAGCAACAATCCGGATGTCGGCGGTTTAGGTCCGGTCTATGCCGGCTATTCTTGCGGAAGCTGCCACCGCAATGCCGGACGTACACGTCCGACGCTATGGAGCGAAGGAGGTTCGGGCAGTTACGGATTTTCGTCGATGCTGGTTTATATCTCACGCCGCAACGGGGCACAATTTCGGGACTATGGCCGCGTGCTGCACGATCAGTCTATATACGGTGTTAAAGCAGAAGGGAAACTACATGTTGAATATGAATACCAAACCTTCTCATTTCCCGATGGGGAAACATACGAATTAGCGAAGCCAACTTATACCATTACCGAATGGTATGCTGACAGCATTCCGCCGGAAGATCTGTTTTGCACGGTACGTATTCCGCTCCGCCACGTAGGTATGGGGCAGATGATGGCTATCGACCGAAAAGAAATTGAAGCTCTGGCGGCCAAAAGCAATTACCCGGAACTGGGAATCAGCGGCCGCGTCAACTACATTACCGAAAAAGGAGTTACGGGCGTAGGACTTTCCGGCAACAAAGCACAACACTTGGACTTAACCGTCGAATTGGGATTCTCCAGCGACATGGGGGTAACCAACAGCCGCTATCCGGAGGAAATCTGCGAAGGGCAAGTGCAAATTAATCAAGGAAGCATGATGGGGCTTACTTATGACCAACTCGACATTTCTACAGAAGATATGGAGGATGTTGATTTATATATGCAAAGTCTCGGTGTCCCTGCCCGACGAAATATTAATGACGAACAAGTCATTTTAGGCGAACAAAAATTCTATGAAGCCAAATGTCATCTTTGCCATGCTACCACACTGCATACACAGGCCGGGGGGTCGGTATTGCTGAACGGGACTCGTTTGCCGTGGTTAGGCGGTCAAACCATCCATCCTTATTCAGATTTTCTGCTGCATGATATGGGATCTGAAATTATGGGGGTAGGCCTGAATGACAACTATGTGAGCGGAATGGCGCAAGGCAACGAATGGCGCACGACTCCTCTTTGGGGTATCGGTCTGCAGGAAGTTGTCAACGGACATACCTATTTTCTCCACGACGGACGGGCACGCAATCTGGTTGAAGCCATTATGTGGCACGGCGGAGAAGGCGAAGCCTCCAAAAACCTGTTCAAAAACATGAGCAAAGAAGAACGAGACGCATTGATTGCATTTATCAATTCCCTATAAAACAACAATAAACAGACATCACAATGAAACATTTATTATATCTATTCATCGCAATATTCTTTTTACCTTTGAGCGTGAAAGCTCAATATGATGAAGACACGGAAAACGGCGTTGTTTCTCTGGCCGGAAAGGAAGGTTTTTCCATTGCTACGAAAAAAGGCGATTTCGTCTTCAAACCTTATCTACTGGTACAGACCAAGGCTGAAGTCAATTACTACGATGACGAAGGATTGGATCCAGCCTACAACCAGGACAATGTTCACAACACGGGTTTCTCTATCCCCTATGCCGTGCTAGGATTTACCGGAAAGGCCTTCGACCGTGTAACCTTCAACCTTTCTATCAACGCTGCCGGAAGCGGTGGAGCTATCCTGCAACAAGCCTGGTTTGATTACGAAGTGAAAGAACAATTCGCCATCCGTGCCGGTAAATTCAAAACTCCGTTTACTCACGCATACCTAACGACTTTGGGAGAAACCTTGATGCCTACCTTGCCGGTTTCCCTGACTTCGTCGGTCATCTTGCCTTATTCGCTGAATGCCGTAACGCCGAATATCGGTACGGGCTTCGACTTGGGTGTGGAAATCCATGGTTTGGTAAAGAAAAAAATCGGCTACGAAATCGGTATTTTCAATGGGACAGGTGCATCTGTCAATGTAGCGAATAAAACCCTAAGCGACGACTGGCATATTCCGTCATTGCTTTATGCAGGTCGTATCACCTATATGCCGAAAGGTATCATGCCGGCGACACAAGGTAACCCGAATCGCTTGAAAGAAGACAAGATGCTTTTCGGTCTTTCGACCTCTCTCAATGTGGAAAGCGAATCGGAGAGCACCAACGACTTCCGTGCCGGGGCTGAATTTGCCTGGTTGAAAAACCGGCTGTATCTGGGTGCTGAAATCTATTATATGAATGTAGGTTTTACAAAAAGACAGAAGATTGACGAAAGCTACAACTACCTGGGCGGATATATCCAGGGTGGTTACTTCGTATTAGACCGCATGCAGGTAACGGCACGCTACGATTTCTTCAACCGTAACGGACTGGACGAAGCCGGTTTCCTGAATATGCCTGCTGTAGGTTTCAACTATTTCTTCAAGGGCTGTAACCTGAAACTGCAAGCCATGTACCAATTTATCGGACGTACAGGTCACGACACGCAATTAGACCGCGACAACGACGATCTTGGTCTCGCAATGCATTCCGGTACCGTCATGCTTCAATATACTTTCTAAAAGAGTCATCATGAGAAATCATAAAAAAATATTTCTGGCACTTATTGGCATCGCCGCGGTTCTGTCTGCCTGCGATGACGGAAAAATCTACGAAGAAAGCATACACGTCGAGCGGGAAGGCGGTTCAGTCAGACTGACGGGGCAGATAGAAGGGAACCATGACTGGGCAAGCGGATACAGCATTGTGCTCGCCGGATTTTCAAGCGACAGCGAATATGCCAAGACCGCCAAAGGCATCACGACAAACGAAGACGGGAGCATGGATATCGTGCTCTCCGGCATTCCCAGCGAAGTTACGTCAATAGAAATCTGCGCCATCAACCGGTTGCGCAAACGCATCGCCCGCTTCTACTCGTTCGACTATACCGAGCAGGAAGATACGATTCGCATCGATGCGGGAAACGTCGATGCCAGCATGTTCAACAGCATCCAGACGAATGTTTTCGACCGCACGTGCATAAACTGCCACGGAGGAAGTACCACAGCTGCGGCCGGCCTGTATCTGACAGACGGAAAAAGCTATGATGCGCTGGTCAATGTCCCGGCAGACAAGAGTCCGGACCAGATGTTTTTCGTAACACCGGGGAATTCTGAAGAAAGTTTCTTACATTTGACACTGAATACCGATATATCAGCCGATTGGGGCATGGATCATATCGACATGATCACCTCATCCGATTTGCTGAAGCTAATCGACGACTGGATAGATAACGGGGCTAAAAAATAAAACTTGATTACTACATGAATTATATCAAAAAAAAGTACAAAGACAAAGCAGTAGAAGCGCAAATAGCTTCTTTTACAGGAAAAGGCGGGGTAACAGAATATCAGGTAATGCTTTCTGTTACCGACCCTTGTTTGCCTTTTGTGGATCAATTAGTAAATATACAACAAGCCTATGCAGAGGTACTGAAAGAGGAACTGAACAAGGACGCTGTGGCGGTTTTCCGCCGCTATTTCCTCAGCGACGCCACGAATCAGTCGGATCTCGTCATGTCGTGGGAATGCGAACATACCTTCTGCGCCTTATCCATCATCCAGCAGGCACCGCTGAACGGGACCAAAATCGCGATGTGGACGTATCTCCAGACGGAAGTTGTCGCTGACTCGCTCCGCAACGGCATGCTGGAGGTGAAAAACGGCGCCTATACCCATTACTGGAGCGGCGGAAACAGCAACAAAGCGTCAAATTCGGAATACCAGACCCGTCTGCTGCTGAACGAATACATCATGCAGCTGACGGAACAGGGTTGCAGGCTTGCCGACAACTGCATCCGGACCTGGTTCTTCGTGCAGAACGTCGATGTCAACTACGGCGGGGTGGTCAAGGCTCGCAAAGAGGTGTTTGTTACTCAAAACCTGACTGAAAAGACGCATTACATCGCCAGCACAGGGATTGAAGGACGGCACGCCAACCCTCAGGTGTTCGTCCAACTGGACGCTTACGCCGTGAAAGGGATCCAGCCCGAACAAATCCAGTACCTGTATGCTCCGACGCATCTGAACCCGACCTACGAATATGGCGTGACCTTCGAACGGGGCACTGCCGTCACCTATGGCGACCGCAAGCACGTCTTCATCTCCGGGACGGCCAGCATCGACAACCGCGGAGAGATCCTCTATCCGGGAGACGTCATCAAGCAGGCCGAACGCATGATGGAAAACATCGCGACCCTCCTCAAGGAAGCCGGAGCCGGCGTGGACAACATCGGCGAGGCCGTCGTTTACCTGCGCGACACGGCCGACTTTGCCGTCATCGACCGTTTCTTCCGCGAACGCTACCCGAAGCTGCCGCATCTCATCGTCCATGCACCGGTCTGCCGCCCCGGATGGCTGATCGAGACCGAATGTTTCGCCATCATTCCCGTGGACGAGCCGCGCTTCCAACCGTTATAGTTATAAAGAAAGAAAGCTATGCTAATAAACATGTAAATCACCTTTTATGATAGAA
This sequence comes from uncultured Parabacteroides sp., assembly GCA_944326775.1. Classification (GTDB taxonomy): domain Bacteria; phylum Bacteroidota; class Bacteroidia; order Bacteroidales; family Tannerellaceae; genus Parabacteroides. The sequence goes on along the minus strand of CALVFH010000016.1, from coordinate 2,273 downwards.
AAAGAACTATCTTTGGCTTCTCGAACTTTTAAACACGCATTACGGAGAAGACCTATGTACAAACAAGGAATCTACAAGGAAAGCGACCGGATGAGCGACCTCATCTCAGACAACTACCCCATGCTCCTGGTGACAAGCCGCTTCGGAATCGCCTTGGGCTTTGGCGACAAGAGCATCGGCGAAGTCTGCCGGATGAACCACGTCGATCCCTTCACCTTCCTCACTGTTGTCAATTTCTTAACGGAAGAAACATCCGTCGTGTCTGAAGCGACCTGCCAAAAGCTCTCTATCGATACGCTGGTGAAATATTTACACAATGCGCATGACTATTTTCTGAACTTCCGCCTGCCTCATATCCGCAGGAAACTGGTCGATGCCATCGAAAACTGCCCGAGCGACGTGGCCTTCGTCATCCGCCGCTACTTCGACGAATATGCGGAAGAAGTGAACAAGCACATGATGTATGAAGAACGGACGGTTTTCACCTACGTCCGCGCCCTGCTGCGGGGCGAAAAGGATCCGAAATACAACATCTCCATCTTCCGCAAGCGGCACGACCAGATTGAAATGAAGATAACCGAGCTGAAGAACATCCTCATCCGCTACTACCCGGGGAAAAGCTCGCACCTGCTGAACAGCGTCTTGTTCGACATCTTCACCACCGAAGAAGACCTGGCGTCGCACACCCGCGTGGAGGATTTTCTCTTCGTCCCGACTATCCTCGCTTTTGAGAACCAAACAAAATAGAGCTACAAGCGATTATGAACCCTTATTTGAAAATAGCGATTGCCGAGACATCCGCCATCCTCCGTTGTGGACTGGAAAGCGTCTTGAAACGCTTGCCGGGTTTCCATATCCAGATTATCGACATTGCCTCGGAAGATGTTCTCCTCGATTCGCTGAAGATGCACCGCCCCGATATCCTCGTCATCAACCCGCTCCTGCCCGGCCTCAACCGCTCGGTGGCCCAGCTGAAGGAGGATTCGGGCTGCCCGCAACTGAAATGCGTCGCCTTCCTCGCCGTCATCATCCCCGACGACGTCCTGAAGCCTTACGACGAGCAAATTACCCTCTACCACGACCTGGAGGAAATCAAACAAAGGCTGGAACGGCTCCTGGAAGCCGACGAGCCGGAAGAACCGGCCGACGAGGAGGCTCAGAACCTCAGTTCGCGCGAAAAGGAAATCGTGGTCTGCGTGGTGAAAGGCATGACCAACCGCGAAATCGCCGACCGCCTCTGCATCTCCGCGCACACCGTCATCACCCACCGCCGCAACATCGCCCGGAAACTGCAAATCCACACGCCCAGCGGCCTCACCATCTACGCCATCGTCAACAAACTGGTGGAGCTCAGCGAAATCTCACCGAAGAGCGAAGAGGCCAACTGACCCCGGCCCTTCCCTGCGCCGCGCCCCCCGGCCGGCCCTCCGCCAAAACCTGTTTTCCCGTCATTTTTCCCTTGCCTCATGCTGTCTAAAGCTTTAGACGGGTTTTTCACAGCTTCCAAAATGTTACCTATAGCTTTTGGCGGCCCGCCGACGACCCTCGGAAGGGCGCCAATACCTATTGGCAGGCTTCCGACGACCCTCGGAAAGCTCCCGATACCTATTGGCAAGCTTCCGACAGCCCTCGGAGAGTTCCCCATACCCCTTGGCAGGGTTCCGACAGCCCTCGGAGAGCTGCCCATACCCCTTGGCAGGTCTCCGACGACCCTCGGAGGGCTGCCCATACCTGTAGGCAAGTCTCCCCCGCGCCGGCAAGGGGCGCCCGCCGTTTTTTTGAATTCACCGACAAAAAGATTACCTTTGCGGGCAGAACAATTTAAAACGAAAAACATCATGCAGAAACCGTCTATACCCAAAGGGACAAGAGATTTTTCGCCCGAAGAAATGGCGAAACGCAACTACATCTTCAATACCATCCGCGAGGTTTACCACCTCTACGGGTTCCAGCAAATCGAGACGCCGGCGATGGAAAACCTCTCCACGCTGATGGGAAAATATGGCGAGGAAGGCGACAAACTGCTGTTCAAGATACTCAATTCGGGGGATTGCTTCTCGGGAATGACGCGCGCGGAACTGGAAGAGATGAACCCGGCCAAATTTGCCGCCAAGGCGTGCGAAAAAGGCTTGCGCTATGACCTGACCGTGCCTTTCGCACGCTTCGTGGTGCAGCACCGCAATGAAATCAGCTTCCCCTTCAAACGCTATCAGATTCAGCCGGTATGGCGAGCCGACCGTCCGCAGAAAGGACGCTATCGCGAGTTCTACCAG
>CALVFH010000015.1 GCA_944326775.1 uncultured Parabacteroides sp. | reverse complement strand
ACTCCCCCGCTACTATCCAAACTTTTTTCAAGGTTTTTTTCGGGAAAATGTCAAACCGGACAGACATCAACCTGGAAACATGACGGTTAGATGTTGAAAAAAAATTTCCGCTAAAATCAAATTTCATTTTTAACTAAGACAAGAAAATATTCAAACAACTATTGCTCACTAATTTCAAAATAGCTACTTTTGAAAAATCAATCTTAAACTCAACACATTATGATTACTATAAAAAAATTCAAAACAGCAACACTATTTGTAATTTCAGCAATTTCTTTTTCCCTATTTTCTTGTTTATCACCTCAAAACAAATTAACGCAGGAAGAAATTTCAGATGGCTGGCATTTATTATTTGATGGAAAGACATTAAATGGATGGCGCGACTATAATGGAAGCACACTTACAGAACCTTGGCACGTTGTTAACGGATGTATTCAAGCCAAAGGAAATGGGAGTGATGCGAGCGGATATATTGTTACAGATAAAGAATATGAAAACTTTGAGCTTTCATGGGACTGGAAATTAAGTAAAGGAGGAAATAGCGGAATGCTTTATCATGTAGTAGAACGTCCCTCATTCAAAGTTCCTTACATTTCAGGACCAGAATATCAACTAATTGACGAAGATAATTTTCCAGAACAATTAGAAGAATGGCAAAAACTGGGCGTTGATTATGCAATGTATTTACCCGAACGTTCCAAAATGAAAGTTAATCCTCAAGGAGAATGGAACAATTCAAAAATTGTTTTTGACAACGGACATGTAGAACATTGGTTAAACGGACAAAAAATCCTTGAATTTGAAGCTTGGAGTAATGACTGGCACAAAAGAAAAAACAGTGGAAAATGGGCTAACGCACCGGAATATGGTTTAGCTACTAAGGGAGTTATTTGCCTACAAGACCATGGGTATCCAGCCTCATTCCGAAATATCAAGATAAAGGAATTGCCACGCAAAAGCGGAAAAACCATTGACCTATTCAATGGACAAGATCTAACTGGTTGGGATATTTACGGTACTGAAAAATGGTACGTTGATAAAGACAACAACTTAGTCTGTGAAAGTGGTCCGGACAAAAAATACGGATATTTAGCTACACGCAATTATTATGACGATTTTGATTTAAGCGTAGAATTCAAACAAGAAGCTAATGGCAATTCCGGAATTTTCATCCGTTCTTTCATTGAAGAAGGAGTAAAAATAAATGGTTGGCAAGTAGAAGTAGCTCCTAAAAATCATGATACAGGTGGTATCTATGAATCATACGGAAGAGAATGGCTTGCCCAAATTCCTGATGAAAAAGAAAACATTCTTAAAGAAGGGGAATGGAATCTTATGCGTATCAAAGTTCAAGGTGACAATGTTCAAACATGGTTGAATGGTCAAGAAATGATCAATCTAACAGATTCCATTATAGGCAAAGGCAAAGGTCGTATCGCCTTACAAATTCATGAAGGTGGAGGCATCAAAGTTTTATGGAGAAATATCAAACTTACAACATTATAAAAACTCATCAGAGGAACTGCTACCTTTTTAGAAAAGCCTAAAGGCTTCTATGTGAAAAGGTAGCAGTCTCTTAACGAAAACGTTTTTCTAATTCTTCATTCGAAAAAATCGTCAGTATCAGTTTTCCATCTGGAGTATAATTAGAATCATTACAAACAAAAAGCGACGCCACTAAATGATCCATTTCCTCTGCAGACAAAGTTTTTCCAATGGGAATCGCTTGTGCCGAAGCCAATGAGAAAGCGATCATATTACAAACATCTTCGTGCGCCTTACTTCCAGTTTCTATTGATTTTACAACGATTTCTTTTAAAAGCTTTACGCAATCCGTACCTTCCATGCCGGCAGGAATTCCATTGATAGAATAACTGCCTCCCCCTAAATCAGATAAATCAAAACCTGCAAAAGACAAATCTTCCAACAACAGGGGCAATTGAGTATTTTCTGAAGGCGTAAAATCCACAATAGCGGGAAACAACATCTGCTGAGAAACACCTTGATGCTGAGAGATACTTTTCTGATACTGCTCATAAAGAATCCGCACATGAGCCCGATGTTGGTCAACCAAAGCCAAACCTGATTTTAAAGAAGTAACAATATAATGATTCTTATATTGATAACAAGGCATTAAAGCATCATTAAACAATGCCATTTCTTCTTGCCGAGTAGGAATCTCAGTTTTGTTTTGAGACAATGTTTCCCGTTCTGATTCAAAATTTTCATATAATTGAGTCCAATCAAACTCAACATGAGAAGAATGTGGCATTCCTCCTCTATTCCCATACGCCGATGAAAAAGATGATGGAGAAGGAGGATTAAAGGGATTATAACCTGAACTCACCTGAACTTTTGGTCGTTCTCTCGTTTCAAGATCCGTCATAGGATTATAAACAGGTATATCCAATATTTCATCTGACGTAAAATCCAATAAGGGTATTGCGCTCGATTTTGCCAGAGTTTCCCTCGTTGCAGCGAGCAATATTTGCCAAATAGGCAATTCGTTCTCAAATTTTATTTCTGTTTTAGTCGGATGAATATTCACATCTATTGTCTCGGGAGCAACAGAAAAATAAACAAAATAACTAGGCATTTCTCCCGGAGCTATCAATTGTTCATACGCTTGGATAACAGCTTTATGAAAATAAGGATGCTTCATAAAACGGCCATTTACAAAAAAATATTGCAAAGCGCCTCGTTTAGTTGCCGTATCCGGTCGTCCAATAAAACCGGAGATTTTCACCAATGAACTTTCCGCCTCAAGAGGAAGCAACTTCTGATTAAATACTTTTCCATGGATGTTAATGATACGCTGCCGCAATCCGGATTCCGGCAAATTCAATATTTCCGCATCATTATGAGTCAAGGATAAAGCAATAGATGGATTCACCAGAGCAACACGTTCAAACTCTGTAATAATATGTCGCAATTCTGTCTCATTGGACTTCAAAAACTTTCTTCGAGCCGGTACATTAAAAAACAAATTTTTAACAGAAAAAGTACTACCTTCGGCACAAGGATCCAGCTCTACAGATTCAAGTTTTGAACCTGCAATTTTCAAACACGTACCACATTCAGCGCCTTTCAGCCTTGTCTTCAGCTCAACCTGAGCAACCGCCGCAATAGAAGCTAACGCCTCGCCTCGGAATCCCATAGTATGCAAAGAAAATAAGTCTTCAGCCTTCGATATCTTAGAAGTTGCATGACGCTCAAAAGCCATTCGAGCATCAGTTTCAGACATTCCTTTGCCATTATCAACGACCTGTATCAAAGTCTTTCCAGCATCCTTCAGATGGATCTGAATACAAGTAGCCCCTGCATCCAACGCATTTTCCATCAACTCTTTTACCACCGAAGCTGGACGTTGGATAACTTCCCCTGCGGCTATCTGATTGGCAATACTATCTGGTAATAAATGTATGATATCACTCATCTTCCAAACAGAACCCAAAACAGGAAAGCCAAAGCCACTAAGGCCAATAACAATTTCATGTTTTTATAATGACGGCTGCGCGGATCCTCTCCACGAGTTTTACTCTTTTTCAAATGCGTTGTTCCTTCTATGAAAGAACCTCTAATCGCATTTTTATACTCTTCAGCTGTCTCTTCTTCCATTCCCATTTCGCGCTTTACTTTATGAATACGCTTCTCTATTTCTTCCTTTTCCGGATCCCAATAGATTGGTTTATGATCGAACTGACGAGGTTTTCGAACATTATAAAATGAAAACAGTGCCATAATAGTTTGTTTTTAGTGTTCATAAATCATATTCAAGTGCTAATGTACGAATTTATTGCTTCTCTTAGGCACATCTTGCACTTTTCTTTTCTTGGAAACATAAATATCATCCTTACTTTGGGGACGTAAATAGTCAAACCAATAAAAATCCTTCAATGTCTTCTGTTCTGGTTTTAAATCAGGTATAGGTGTCATTGTTCCTTTCGGAGTAGGCCATATCTTCAATTTCTCAAGTTTGTTGTCTTTCACCCAAATGGTCAGATAACCGCTCTGGGTTGCATTCAACCCTACCATTGCCCCATCATCTTCTATCGGGTAAAAAATAGATTCAGCATTTCCCGAAACATCAATCTGACGAATAGCCTTTCCATTAAAATAGGCTTTCAAATCATTACCTTTCAACTGATTATAATAGGATGTATCTACATATTGCACCGCAAAAGCGAACTGAACAACATGAGCATAATCAACCGTACTGTCATTCATATAGATCAATATGGTATCTCCATAAAGTTGATAACGCTCATTCCAAAGGACTGGATCATTATACATATATAATATAGAATCCCGAGAATTAAATTGCATGGAATCGCATACGCCTTGTAAATCCGAACGAAAAAAACGAACTCCATAATACGCTTTTACTTCCCGATAGGTCGAATCAATGGTTACCATCTGTAATGTATCTGCATGAAGATATAATGTATCCCCTTGGGAATATTCCAAAAATGAAGCACTATCTGTGGCAAAAGCAAAACCTGTTTTTTCATTATAATAACCATAATTGCCACGCAACATAGCCTGCTGCAAAGTATCACGAATCGACATCGAACCGAAAACCTCTCCAAATCCGGCGGCTCGATCATAAGCAATTGAGTCTCCAATCAATATCTTATTACCAGAAGATACCTCCGAACGATTCAAAAGCATTGCCGTATTTTTTGCCGTATCATACCATCCCAACGACGAATGGATAGTACCGCTATCCGAAACAATCACCGACGGCCCCAGAATCATGGAAATTTTCGTTTCGGTATTGTAATGTAACGTATCAGAATATAAAGTAAACTGCGGATTCTCTAAACGTACACTATCGTTAAAAACCGCCAGCTTTGTTGCTGGAGAATATTGACCATAAAAAGACGAAAGCTCATTAAGGGAATCGACAATCAATCCGCCTTCAAAATAATATCCAATATTCGGAATACGTTCGTAATTCAAGCTATCGGTAAACAAGGTTACATCCCGATTCTCCATTCTAACATGATCACGCAAATAAGCAATCTGCGCATTTCCATCATAAAAAAGATAATCTCCATAAACGAACAGCGTATCGCCTTGTTCCATTCGAACGTTACTGAAGGCCTCCAAAGAATTCGACTGCTCATAAAAATAAGCGCTATCGCAATACATGTAAGAACTGTCGTGGCGGAAACACACATCTCCATTCAATACCTGAGCATCAGAAATTCTTTCTTTGTCAAATGAAAGAACATTCGCATGCTCCAGATAAACCTTTGTCTTCTTTACCTCCGTAGAATCCTGCTTCTGAGCCAAAAGGATCTGACTCAGACACAAGAATACAACCCACAAGCAATTTATTCTAATATTCATTCCTCTTTAATCCAACCCGGGTAATGGAAATCGCAGTTCTTCCAACCATCACTGATACGAACATACGTTGTTTTTTGCTGCTTTCTTATCCAATCATCAAGTAATTCTTGCTTTTTCCTTTCCTCAACAATGGTCTTCAACTCCTGATAATCGTCTGCCAAATTAGCTTTATGAGCTTCCGTACGAGCTTTCAACTTGACAATAGCCACTACTTCCCGCTGATTTTTGTTTATCATCGTAAATGGTTTCGAAATCTCGCCGACGGCCATGTTATAAACAACTTTACCTACTTCCTGAGGCAACTCCTGCATTTCAAAACGCGGTGTTCCGTTATATTGGCTGTCATAATTCTGATTAACCATCAAACCCTTATTATTACGGGTATCTTTATCCGCAGAAAGGAAAGTTGCCGCATCTTCAAATGTAAACTTCTTAGCCTGCAAATCATTATACAAAGAATCCATTCGCTCAATGGTCTTATTCAATTCGGTATCCGACACCTTCGGTTTCAAGAGAATATGACGGCAATTGATACGGTCTCCGCGTTTTTCTATCAACTGGATAATATGATAACCATATTCGGTCTGTACAATCTGGGAAACACGCTTCGGATCATTCAAGTTAAAAGCGACATTCGCAAATTCGGGAGCCAACAAGCCTTTTCCCGTAAAGCCCAATTCACCACCACGCTTTGCCGATTCCGGATCTTCAGAATACAAACGAGCCAATGCTGAAAATTCACGTTCCCCGCTAACAATCTGCTCCGTAAACTCACGCAAGCGAGCCTTAATGGCATCAACTTCTTCCATCGGAATAACCGGTTCCATCGTGATGATTTCCACCTCAACGGTCATCGGGATATTAGGAAGACTGTCTTGCGAAAGTTGACTGTAATACCTGCGAACTTCTGAAGGTGTCAATTTAATCTCTCCCACCAACTTATTCTGCATTTCCTGAACAATCTGCTGTTCCCGAATCATTTCAGTACGTTCTTCCTTAATGACCGGAATTTTTTTATTCAAATATTCTTCCAACTTTTCCTTAGACCCAATCTGATTTATCGCAAAATTAAGCCATTGTTCCACACTCTGCAAAACCTGAGCCTCGGGAACTTCCACACTATCTATTTTCGCTTGATTCAAATAAAGTTTCTGAATAGCCATCTGTTCTGGAATAACGCAATAAGGGTCTCCATCCAGACGTTCGCCTGAATTCAGCAAATATAAACGCTGCGCCTCAACATCTGAACGAAGAATAGCATCATCCCCTACGACCCATACGATTTCGTCAATTACATTCTTTTGCGCATTTATTCCGCTTATACAACAAGCTAAGAATAACAAACATAAAAACTTCTTCATGCTTTTCCGTATTTTAATTCTATCTATGCGACTAAGGCTACTCGGAATAGAATTTCACTTCGCCGTCCCGTATCGCATCGTTATACAAATCCTCTTCAAAATCTCTCAAAAACTTTTGTTTGCGTTGAGCCAACAACATATCCACAATCTGGGGTTGCACATAATCATAAGGCGCAACCTGCCCTTTGGGTATATAGTCAAGAAGGTGCACCAAATAGCAATAAGAACTATCGGCAACCTCTATAGTTTTATTTGATTTCAGATAGGCTAAAGGATCAGACAAATGTAAGGGAATATTTTCCATTACTTCATCAAAATCCATCCATTTGTCATAAAAATAATCATATATTGCCGCATTCTGCAAACTGTATTTATCTATTTTCTCTATCGCCGAAGCATCTCCAGACTTATACCAACGCTTCAAATCCGTCAAGCCCGGAGCATCTATGGGAACTTTCAGAAACAACCCTTTTACCAAATTTGTCTTCAATACAAACTCTTCCTGATTCGTTTCATAATAATTCAAAACATCGCTCTCGCTAATTTCCGGGACTAACCTTTCGCGAATCAATTGCTCCTGATAACGATAGCGGACCAAAGAATGCCGATACGCAGCGACTAATCTTTCCACGTCCGCCATTCCTTCTCCTAAGTTCTGTTCTGCCAAGTCATACACCAAAACATCTTTAATCCATTTCTTCACATAACTTTCCGCCATCAACAAACTATCAGCCGAAGAAAGAGAAGAAGGAACAATCCGTTCCACTTCCGAACGGGAAAGCGTCTGCCCGTTCACCGAAACCATCACATCCAAAAGGTCTGTCGATGCCTTCCGGCAAGAGGACAAAGAAAAAAGCATGCATGATGCTATAAAATATATTGCCAGAAACCTCATTTTTCAATAGCCTTATTCAACACATCCCAATTTACAGTTACCGGATATTTCTTGCTCAACTCTGCAATCCAAGCCTCATCCAATGCTTTCTGTTCACTCATCGGTTTGCTCCAGACCTTCCGGTTGCTGATTTCAAAAAGCAAGATACCGTCGCGATATTCCCCCATCAGCAAATCAAATTCCGGGTGATTTTTCTTCAAGTCCTTGCGTTCACAAATTGTTGCCAGCTCACGAACAAACAAATCATATATTTCCTGCATGAAATCTCCCGAATATGTCTTCGCCGAGAACGGGCATCGCTGGATATAATAAGCAAACTCGTCTTGCAAATGGACTTCCCCATTCAACCGGAAAAGCGGCTTCTTCATCTCTTTTGCCCGATTGTAAAAAGCCGTATCGGTCGGGAAATAATCATCGCACAATGCTTGCAATTCCGCATAAGCCTCCGGATAAAATTCATATCCATAATCTTTTTTCATTTTATCGTCAAAAGCTTTATACAGTTCGAAGTTCCGTTCGCCCTGCGCCATCAGACGGGTCAGGCGTTTTTTCTCCAAAGCATACTCCGGCAGTTGAGGGGCTTCTATCAACTTGATAATATGATAACCGAAACGGCTTTTAACGGGTTGAGACAATTCTCCGGGAGTTTTCAGTTGGAAAGCTGCCGCTTCAAATTCACGCACCATCGTACCCGGCTGGAATGCCGGCAATACTCCTCCGCGCACGGCTGATTTCGGATCGGCAGAAAGCTCCTTCGCCTTCTCGGCAAAATCAGCGCCATTTTTCAACTCGGAATAAAGCTGCTCCGCTTCGGCCTTTACCTTCACCGTATCTTCTGCCGTGGCATTTTTCGGAAAAGCCAACAGGATATGGGCAACTTGAATCTTCCCCGGATTCGGCAAACGGTTATCCAATCGGATAATATGAAATCCCAATTTCGTACGCACCGGTGCGGAAACGGAGCCTATCGGCATCGTAAACACCATATTCTCAAAGGCCTTTATCGTCTGCATCGGATGCAACCGATAGACATGCTCGTAAGCTATTTTTTTAGGGTCGCGGGCAACATATTCTTTAGCCACAGATTCAAAATCTTCTCCGTTCTGAATGCGTTGATAAGCCTCCATCGCTTCCTGATATACGGCGACCGTATCCCGCGACACCGTCTGTTCAGGCAAACGGAAAAGGATATGGGTACATTCCACCATTTCTTTCATCCGGTCGAACTCGACACGTACCGCCGCATCTTCTCCTTCTTTATCAGAAAGCAAATCAGCCGTCAACTGACTGCGGTATTCGTCAAGTTCTTCCTTGAACGAGGCGGTCTTGTCCAAACCTTCCTCCTCGGCTTCAACGACTTTCAATTTGAAATTCTTATATAACTCGACAAAAGATTCCCGTTCTTTCTGGTCGGAAAGATTTACCGCCCCATTTTTTTCAGCCATAAACAAGAATTCGTTAATAGAAACCGGTTTTCCGGCTACCGTCATTACGACCGAATCCTGATTCATACCGAATACTGACGTTCCCGCCAACAGCAAAGAAGATAAGAATAATGCTTTCATCTATCTATCATTTAAAAATTCAAGTCATCTCCGATCAGCAAATCTCAATGACCACACAAAAATAACATTAATCTAACGGAGAGCAGGCAAGATTCGTATCACTCTACGGCAAATTAGTGTTTTTTAAAAATTTTATTGAGGGTTAGAAACGGTGTTGCTAAAGCATTGCGACCTCGCTTTGCGTCAAAAACGGTGTTGCTAAGGCGCAGCGACCTCGCTTTGCTCAAAAAACGGTCGTTTTTCAGGCATTGCGACCTCGCTTTGCATCAGAAACGGTGTTGCTAAGGCGTTGCGAGCTCGCTTTGCTCAAAAAACAGTCGTTTTTCAGACGTTGCGACCTCGCTTTGCCACAAAAACGGTCGTTTACCGGATTTCTTCCTATAGGGGACTTATAAATAAAAATCCGAACGGCTAAAAAAGCAAGCCATTCGGATTCCATCCAATATATCTGACGCACCGCCTCAAAACGATGCCGTTTATTTTTTAATTCGCCATTTCAGAAAGGAATTTGATACGGACAAGACGAATCTCTTCTTCCGTATAATCACCACCCAATTCTTCGATAGCTTCTTCCAAATCATCCGTTTCCGAATCCTTGAAATATTCATAGATATCCTGGATATGGTCCTCGTCCATGACATCATTCAGGAAATAATCGATGTTGATCCGCGTTCCCGAGTAAACAATCGCTTCAATCTCATCGAGCAATTCCGGGAATTCCAGACCTTTCGTCATGGCGATGTCATCGAGCGCCACCTTACGGTCGATGCTTTGCACGATCCATACCTTCAGCTTCGACTTGTTGGCTACCGTGCGGACACGCAAATCTTCCGGACGCTCAATCTCATTTTCTTCTACATGCCGCTTGATCAATTCGACGAATTCCTTGCCATAACGCTTGGCTTTGCCTGCCCCTACGCCCGGGATATTCTGCAACTCCTCAAGCGTCACCGGATAGGTTGTTGCCATCGCTTCCAGCGACGGATCCTGGAAAATCACAAATGGAGGAACGCCCAAATGTTTGGAAACTTTCTTCCGCAAATCTTTCATCATCGAATATAAAACCGGGTCAACGGCACACGAGGCCCCGCCGCGAACAGGAGCTTCCTCCTCTTCTTCATCAAATTCGTTATCTTCTGTAATCTTGAAAGATACGGGTTTCTTCATGAAATCTTTTCCTTTCGGAGTGATTTTCAACAAACCGTAGTTCTCAATATCTTTCATCAGATAACCGGCAATCAACGCCTGACGGATAACGGCATTCCAAGTCTTTTCATCCTCATCCTGACCCGATCCGAAAATCTCCAGTTCATTATGCTTGAACGATTGAATCTCAGACGTTTCATTACCGACAAGCATATTGACAATATAATCTGTTTTAAATTTTTCTTTTAACGTACTGACAACTTCCAGTACCGCACTTAATAGTTCTTTCGCTTCCACTTGCTTTTTAGGATTCAAACAATTATCACAACTACCACAATTATCTTCTGTATATTCTTCACCAAAATAATGAAGTAGCACTTTCCTTCTGCAAACCGATGTTTCGGCATACGCTGCTGTTTCAAGTAGCAACTGTTTTCCTATTTCCTGTTCGGCTACCGGTTTTCCTTGCATGAATTTTTCCAGCTTCTGCAAATCTTTATACGCATAAAAAGCAATACAATGCCCCTCGCCGCCATCTCGTCCTGCACGGCCTGTTTCCTGATAATATCCCTCCAGACTTTTGGGAATATCATAATGGATCACATACCGAACATCCGGTTTATCAATACCCATACCAAACGCTATTGTCGCCACAATCACATCCACCTTTTCCATTAGAAAAGCATCCTGATTGGCCGAACGCATTTGTGAATCCATACCGGCATGGTAGGGTAACGCCTTAATACCGTTTGCCTTTAAAATATCAGCAAACTCTTCTACTTTTTTCCGGCTCAAGCAATAAATAATACCAGACTTGCCTTCATTGGCTTTAATAAACTTGATAATATCCCGATCGATGTTATTGGTTTTAGGACGGACTTCATAATACAAATTTGGCCGGTTGAAGGATGATTTGAAAACGACAGCATCGATCATGCCCAGATTCTTCTGGATATCGTGCTGCACCTTGGGAGTAGCTGTAGCCGTCAGGGCGATAAGAGGCCGTTTCCCGATTTCATTGATAATCGGGCGTATCCGGCGATATTCCGGTCGGAAATCATGTCCCCATTCCGAAATACAGTGAGCCTCATCCACAGCATAAAACGAAATCTTCACCTGACGAAGGAATTCGACATTTTCCTCTTTTGTCAATGATTCCGGAGCAACATACAACAATTTAGTCCGCCCAGACAAAATATCCTCCTTTACCTGATCTATCGCCGATTTGTTCAGCGACGAATTGATAAAATGAGCGACCCCGTCTTCCTCGCTAAAATTCCGCATGGCATCCACTTGGTTTTTCATTAACGCGATAAGAGGAGATATGACAATAGCTGTTCCCTCCATCAATAAAGAGGGCAACTGATAACACAACGACTTACCACCACCGGTCGGCATCAAAACAAAGGTATCATTTCCTGCCAACACATTTTCTATAATTGCCTTCTGATTCCCCTTAAAAGTGTCAAAACCAAAATGCTTTTTGAGCTCCTCTGTCAAATAATCCTTCTTTGCCATACTAGTATTAAAATATTAAGAAAATAGGTTTACATCTTTATGATACTTGCAAACGATTTACATCTGCTTTTTCGAATTGCTCTTTAGCGTATGCCAGAGTTACATGGAGAGTCTTTTCACCCGTAGTAGGCATCGTAAACATGGCGTCCATCATGATTGCTTCGACAATCGAACGCAATCCACGTGCACCCAATTTGAATTCCAATGCTTTATCCACAATAAATTCAAATACATCCTCATCGAACGACAATTCAATTCCATCCATGGCAAACAACTTTACGTATTGCTTGATAATGGAATTCTTCGGTTCCGTCAGAATTCGGCGCAAGGCCGTCCGGTCGAGCGGATTGAGATAAGTCAATATAGGCAAACGACCTATAATCTCGGGAATCAATCCAAAGGACTTCAAATCTGCCGGAGTTATGTATTTCAAAAGATTGTTCTTATCTACTTGGGCGGTGTCTTTAGCTGCAGCATAACCAACCACACGCGTATTCAGACGCTGGGCGATCTTTTTCTCTATTCCATCGAAAGCGCCACCGCAAATAAACAAGATATTCTTTGTATCCACTGGAATCATCTTCTGTTCCGGATGCTTACGCCCACCCTGAGGCGGCACATTCACGACAGAACCCTCCAACAGTTTCAACAATCCCTGCTGTACACCTTCTCCGCTAACATCTCGCGTAATCGAAGGATTGTCGCCTTTTCGGGCTATTTTATCTATTTCATCGATAAAAACAATGCCACGCTCGGCTGCATCTACATCATAATCCGCAGCCTGAAGCAAACGTGTCAAGATGCTTTCTATATCTTCTCCCACATAACCTGCTTGTGTCAGCACCGTTGCATCAACAATCGCAAACGGGACATGGAGCAATTTGGCAATGGTCCGGGCCATCAGTGTCTTACCCGTACCGGTTGTACCCACCATGATAATATTAGATTTCTCTATCTCCACATCGTCCGATGTCTTCTCCTGCAACAAACGCTTATAATGATTGTAAACGGAAACAGATAAATAACGTTTAGCATCATCCTGACCGATAATATACTGATCCAAGAAAGCCTTAATATCTTCCGGCTTCGGCAATTCAGACCGGTCCATCTCAAAGCTGGACTTCTGATGCTTCATCTGTTCTTTTACTATCTCATATGCCTGGCGGGCACAATCATTGCATATCGCTCCCGAAATGCCATTGATCATCAAGTCAACTTCCCGCCGGCTACGCCCGCAAAACGTACACGTATCGCCTATTTTGGCCATATATACTCTTCTCTTATTTTTTATTACGGGTTAAAATATCATCAATCATACCGTAGTCTTTTGCCTCGGCAGCCGTCATCCAATAATCACGGTCACTATCACGTGCCACATCATCAAACGGCTTACCTGAGTGTTCGGAAATGATCGTATATAATTCTTTTCTCACTTTCAAAATTTCACGTGCCGAAATTTCAATATCTGAAGCCTGACCTTGTACACCTCCGAGCGGCTGATGAATCATCACCCTCGAATGAGTCAATGCAAAACGTTTTCCTTTTGTTCCGGCAACCAACAAGACGGATGCCATCGAAGCCGCAATACCGGTACAGATCGTCGAAACATCCGAACCTATAAACTGCATCGTGTCATAAATACCATAACCTGCATAAACAGATCCGCCCGGAGAATTAATATAAATAGAAATATCCTTACCCGGGTCACTTGAATCCAGATACAATAACTGAGCCTGTATCACATTTGCCGTATAATCGTCTATTTGCGTTCCTAAAAAGATGATGCGGTCCATCATCAAACGGGAAAAAACATCCATCTGGGCTACATTCAACTGACGTTCTTCGATAATCGTCGGCGAAATATAGCTACTGGTAATATTCATATAGCTATCCAACGCCGTACCACTCATACCCAGATGCTTGGTTGCATAGTTTCTAAAATCGTTCATAGTTTTTGTTATTTAATTAAAAGGGGAGACAAAAAGGGATTCCTCCTCTTTCGCTCAACGGATAAACAAAGTTATAAATAAAATCTTATATCCTACAACTTATTTTTGTCCGCTAAGAGATTTTTATGAGAAGAAATCCCTTTTATGATAGATGCGGCCGTAAACCGACCTCACTTCTTACTCTTCAAAGAGTTTGGCAAATTCATCAGCAGATACAACCTTCACATCCAAGTCAACCTGCTCTTTCAACCATGCAGCAAGTTTTTCTTCAATAGCACGGTCCACAATGCTCTGCAAAGACTGCTTGTTCTTCAGCATTTCCTTCGCATAGTTGTTCAAAACATCTTCCGGAACAGAAAGCATACCATACTGAGCAAACTGAGCTTTAGCCACACGCTTTGCAAAGTTTTCCAGATCGGCATCTTCTACCTTCAGATTATTGGCTTTTACCAAAGCATCCTTAATCAGATGATAAGTTAAATCCTTAATAATGGTAGGATAATCTTCTTCTACCTTTTCTTTGGTATTACGCTCGTTAGCGGCAACCAACCAACGTTTCAGGATATCATCCGCAAAATGCAATTCCCCTGCTTTTTCAACCAGGATATCACGAGCATCTGTCAAGAACTTATAATCACTCTGCGGAGTGAATTGTTCTGTCAAAGCCTCACGAATTTTATCTTTAAATTCTTCTTCGCTGGTAACAACTCCTTCGCCGAAGACTTTATCAAACAAATCCTGATTAACTTCAGCCGGTTTGTGATGAGAAACTGTCTGGATTTCGAAGCTGAAATCTCCGGTTTTCTCAGCTACCTTATCTTTCTCGATCTTCAGCAAAGAAGCGATTTCTGCCTCAGCCCCTTCAAAAGCTTTATTCGGATTGAAAACAATCACCGAGTTCTTCTTGCCGCCAATAAATTTATTCTTTTCTTCTTCGTTCTTGATATACATCGGCATCAAGACGGCATTTTCAACTACGATGCCACCTTCTTTCGGAGCGCCATTTTCCAATTCGGCAATCCGGCCTTTAACCAAATCTTTCTCACCAACTTCTTCTACATCTTCATAAGTACCGAAGTTATTTGTATAAGATTCGATTTGTTTGTTCAGCATATCTTCATCCACATCAACCTGATAATAAGTCATCTTATCATCCTTGTTCAAATTGATGTTGATTACCGGAGCAAACGCTACATCAAAATCAAATTCAAAATTTTCCTGCGTATCGAAATCAATCTCGGGCTGTTGTTCGCTTGGCAGCGGTTCACCCAAAATATGCAGGTTATTATCATGAATGTACTTGAACAAATTGTCAGAAATCAGTTTGTTAACTTCTTCCACCAACGCATGTTTGCCATACATTTTCTTAATCAGATTCATCGGAATCATACCTTTACGAAATCCCGGCATATTCGCCTTCCGGCGATAATTGCGCAAGCTTTTTTCTACGCTATCTGCATAGTCAGCTTTCACTATTTCTAACTTCACGACACCGCGCACAGCATCGTTGTTAATAAGAGAAACGTTCATTCTGAATGATTTATTTAATTAATGATTATATCTCAATTAATGATTATATCTCAATTTTTAGGTTGCAAAATTAGATTTATTCTTTTAATCTCGCAAATTGTTTTCCTAAATTGTTGTATCTACGGTCTGAATATCTATCTTCTCAAGAAAAAAACATATCTTTGGGCCACCTAAAAAGTATCTTTATATGTATTTAAAAGCATCTTTAGCCTCCCAGTCTGTAGGCAAACAACTATTCGTACTTTTGCTGCTCGTATTGGCCGGCAGCATTTTCTCATCTTTAATCGGCCTAAGCCTGTTCTGGCTCATCTACGGATTCCAGGCCCAAATGACCAGCTACCCCGATGCCATGCGTCTTTTGCAATTCCTATCGGCCTGCGGCACGTTCCTGTTCCCGGCCTTCGGTACCGCCTATTTGTGTAGCTACAATTATAAAGAATTTCTTTCTCTACGGAGTTTAAAACAAGCGCGTCCCTACCTGTTAGTCGTCGTCAGCATATTCCTGATTTCTCCGGCAATCGGAGTCACGGCGTTATTAAACGAACAAATGCAATTCCCGGAATGGATGAAACCCATAGAAGACTGGATGCGCCAACAGGAAGACAACGGTGCGAAACTGACCAATCTACTCATCTATGGAGGAGGATTCCTTCCGCTGGCCAGCAATCTCATTGTTATTGCCTTAACGGCCGGAATCACGGAAGAGTTGCTTTTTCGGGGGACACTTTGCCGTATTCTATCCCGATTTCCGCTCAACCACCATGCGGCCATTTGGATTGCCGCCATTTTATTCAGCGCTTTCCATTTGCAATTCTACGGATTCATACCCCGTATGTTGTTAGGCGCCTATTTCGGCTATCTGCTTTACTGGAGTCGCTGCATCTGGCTCCCGGTCTTGGCCCATTTCACCAATAACGCCATTGCCGTTCTCGGCATGTCTGTTCCGAGCCTTCGCAACAACGAATTCATCACCGGAGAAGTCAGCGAGCCGAATCTGGTTCCCTATATCATCCTGAGCCTGGTATTCCTCGGTCTGTTCTATCTGTTCATCAAACGCCTGAAAATGCTGCTGGCAGAAGAATTCAAAGAATAGCCTTACAAGTCTTTTTTTCGGAGAATGAAATCTTTCCCCAAATATTTTTCGCGAACGATTTCATTCTCTGCCAACTGTTCCGCCGTTCCCTGAAACAAAACCTTCCCTTCGAACAACAAATAAGCGCGATCGCAAATACTTAATGTCTCATACACATTATGGTCGGTAATCAGAATACCGATATTCTTATGTTTCAAACGGGCTACAATCGTCTGGATATCCTGCACGGCAATAGGGTCAACTCCGGCGAAAGGCTCATCAAGCATGATAAACTTCGGATTAATGGCCAAACACCGTGCAATCTCAGCACGACGACGTTCACCGCCGGACAGTTGGTCTCCCAAATTCTTACGAACTTTATTCAGGCCAAATTCAGCCAGCAGACCTTCCAGCTTCTCTTTCTGATATTCTTTCGTCGTATCCGTCATTTCCAATACCGCACGAAGATTATCTTCCACGGTCATTTTCCGAAAAATGGAAGCCTCCTGCGCTAAATAACCAATACCATTTCGCGCCCGCTTATAAACCGGAAACTTTGTAATTTCCATATCATTGAGATAGATTCTTCCCTCATTCGGCGTAACCAGTCCTACCGTCATATAAAAAGTAGTAGTTTTCCCGGCTCCATTAGGTCCCAACAAACCGACAATCTCCCCTTGTTTCACATTAATTGAAACATGATTGACAACGGTACGAGTCCGATATTTTTTTACCAAATCCTCCGTACGGAGTACCATTTTTTCTTCCATTAGCACATTCTATTCAAAAGATTTACCGTCTTGTTGACCAGCATCCAGCATATTCCACAAATCCTCAACCTCCAGTCAAGCGACAAAGGTAAAAAGAAAAATCCATTCAGATAAGAAGAGTTTGGGAGATTTCGTTTAACTTTGCCCGATAATAGAGTAAGAAATGTTAGAACAATGAATAAAGCATTAGAAAGCATGGGCGAATATGTGCTTTTGATGAAAAAAAGCATTACATTCCCCGACCGTTGGAGCATGTTCTTCAAACAATTAATCAAAGAAATTTACAAATTAGGTGTAGATTCTTTATGGATTGTGATTATCATCTCGGCATTTATCGGCACTGTAATTGCCATACAGATTTCACTAAACATCAGTTCACCGCTAATTCCGAAATTCACCATTGGTTATACTACCCGTGAAATCATCCTGCTGGAATTTTCTTCCTCAATCATGTGTTTGATTCTTGCCGGGAAAGTAGGCAGTAACATTGCCTCGGAAATCGGGACGATGCGTGTCACCGAACAAATCGACGCCATGGAAATCATGGGTGTCAATTCCGCCAACTTCCTGATTCTTCCGAAAATCATCGGAATGATGGTTTTCATACCGGTCTTAGTGATATTCAGTATGTTCATTGGCATTTTAGGAGGTATTGCGGCCAGCTATTCAACCAGTACTGGCATGACACCTGCTTCATTTGAGTTTGGTTTGCAATTCTACTTCACGCAATTCTATGTTTGGTATTCCATTATCAAATCAATCGTGTACGCTTTTCTAATTTCCTCCATCGCCTCTTACTTCGGCTACAACGTCAAAGGCGGAGCGTTGGAAGTAGGTAAGGCGAGCACAAATGCTGTCGTGATGAGTAGTATCATGATTCTGCTTGCCGATGTAATATTAACTCATATAATGTTGACATAACTATGATTGAAGTTAAAAATATCATCAAGTCTTTTGATGGGCGCGTCGTATTAAACAACATTAGTGCCATCTTTGAAGATGGGAAAACGAATCTGATTATCGGTCGAAGCGGTTCGGGAAAAACCGTCCTGATTAAGGATATTATCGGGTTAATACGTCCGGATTCCGGAGAAATACTGTATGACGGACGAGATCTCATCTCCATGTCGAAGAAAGAACTCAACAAACTCCGCCGCGAAATGGGAATGTTATTCCAAGGGTCAGCACTTTTCGACAGCATGACGGTACTTGAGAATGTCATGTTTCCCTTGGATATGTTTTCCAATGCATCCGCCGCAGAACGCCGGAAACGTGCCCAGTTTTGTCTTGACAGAGTGAATCTATCAGATGCTGAAGACCTCTACCCGTCTGAGATCAGTGGCGGTATGATGAAACGTGCAGCTATTGCCCGTGCCATCGCCCTCAACCCCAAATATCTGTTTTGTGACGAACCGAATTCCGGTCTTGATCCCAAAACTTCTCTACTTATCGACGATTTGATTCATGACATTACCGTAGAATACAATATGACAACGGTGATAAACACTCATGACATGAATTCTGTCATGAATATCGGCGACAATATCATTTTCATTCGCGAAGGGGTCAAGGAATGGCAAGGGAACAAAGAAGAAGTTATTACTTCACGAAACAAAGCTCTAAACGATTTCATTTTTGCGTCTGACTTGGCCAAAAAAGTCCGGGAAGTAGAAGAAAAAGAAAGTAAACACGGATAAATACATAAAAAACACACAAATCCATGAGAAAATTTTTCCTGTCAGTAGTAGCAGCGCTAACTTTATGGAATAGCGGACAAGCACAAATTTCCCCCGAAGCCTATGCCCGTTGGTATGGCAACAAATATTCTATGTTTATCCATTTCGGACTTTACTCCGAACTGGGCGGTGTCTGGAACGGCAAACCGGTAACAGAAGGATACAGTGAACAGATTCAATCATTTGCCGGTATTTTCAGCGATTGGTATGGAGAAACGGCACTCCGCTTCAATCCAACCCAGTTTAATGCCGATGAAATCGTAGCTTTAGCGAAAGAAGCTGGAATGCGTTCAATTGTCATTACCACCAAACATCACGATGGCTTCTGCATGTTCAAAACCGCTACAACCGATTACAATTCATGGGATGCGACACCGGCACCCCGGGATTTCGTCAAAGAACTGGCAGATGCCTGCAAACGGGGCGGATTACGTTTGGGACTTTACTATTCCAATATCGATTGGCATTATCCCCAGGCTTACCCTATCTCAAGTCACAATTGCGACTTCGTAACACCGGAGCATTTTGAATTAAGCAAATCGCAAATAAAAGAGTTATTAACTCATTATGGTCCCATTTCAGAACTTTGGTTTGATATGGGTTCCCATACTCCAGAACAAAGTTTGGAAATGTACAATCTGGTACATCAGCTCCAGCCCGATTGTATGGTCAGCGGACGTTTAGGCAACGATGCTTATGATTTCAGTGTCATGGCCGACAACAAATATCCGGAGAGTGCTCTTCAGGTTGCCTGGCAAACAGCAGCCTCCATGTTCAATGAAACTTGGAGTTACCGTTCTTGGCAAAAAAGAGGCAGTGCGGAAGAAAAAGCCGAAGAAAAACTACGTAGTCTGCTCGGAGTTGTTTCACATGGGGGAAATTTCTTACTAAACATTGGTCCTAAGGGGGACGGGTCGGTCGTTCCTTTCGAGAAAGAAGTCTTACAACGAATAGGGAAATGGCTGAAAAAATACGGAGAAGCTATTTATGAAACCGAAGCCTCTCCTTACCGCCAATCCTTTGATTGGGGTTATATCACACGAAAAGGGAATAAAATGTATCTCATCGTTTCAGACGATTATGAAAAGTCTGTTTTGAATATTCCCGTACCGGCTGACAACCGTTTACATTCAGTCCGCTCTTTAGTCAATGGAGAGACACTCCCCTTCTCTATCGAAAAGCAGACTTATCAAATACAGGTTCCATCAGAAAAAGGAGATATTTATTCCGTTGCCGAACTTGATTTTGCAAAAAAAATAGAACCCCTACCTGTGGCCGCCATCCGGAAATCAGGCACTTTGGAATTGAATCAGGAGAACACTACACCATCCTACAGCTATTCCTGCTATGATTATTATACAAACTACCGTAGTATAGTGGCTTTCAATTGGGAAACAGAATTAAAACGTAGCCTGCGTTCTGCTGAAATCGTCTATACCCAACAACAAACAAACCGGCAGCTTGCGTTCGTTACGGATGGAAAAGACGCCACCGTCATCACGTTGAATTCAGGGAAACCTTATACTTTGCCAATCAAAGAAGGTAGTGTCCGAATGGGTAACGCCAAATGGCAGGGTCCTTCATTCGGTCTGTTCGATGGAAATATAGCAGACTGGGCTCAAAAAGAAGGAGAAGTTTTGGATAAAACCGAAGGAATTATCCCCACCACCATACTTAAGAATTATTTTCTGACTCAAGAAATTGAATCGGATTGCGACCAGGATGTCTTGTTCGATATTCGGAGTGGTAATGGAATTGAGATTGTTTTGAATGGAGAAACTTTTTCCAAACATCTGAATCCTTACCGTTGTACGTTACGCGACGAGCAAATCTTACTTCCGCTCAAAAAAGGGAAAAATACCGTTGTCATCCGTTTCTACAACCGGTTCGAAAAAGAAATTCCCTGGAAGTTTGCCTTGGCAGAAAAACAAACCGTATTGAAACAAGCGGCCCTGATTGCCCTTCCGGCCGGGAAGCATACCTTGTCTGTTTCTCCCGCTAACCCACGGTCGGCACATGCAGATATTGAATTAAGTGACATTAAAATCATATATAAATGAAAATAGGCGATAAAGTCCGCTTCCTTAACTCTGTTGGAGGCGGTATAGTAAAAGGTTTTCAAAGTAAGGATCAAGTACTGATAGAAGACGAAGATGGTTTCGACATACCGGCATTTATCCGGGAATGTGTTGTGGTTGGAGAAAACAACATGCAAGTTCACAGCAACAACCGCCCGAAAATACAAGCACCTGTCATAGAAGAAGAGCCGAAAGCTGTAATCAAACCGGAGCCGAAACCAGAAGAGACCCCGGAAGGCGAACGTCTTAACATCTTTCTGGCTTACCTTCCGAGCGACCCGAAGGCTATTCAAACCTGCGGTTACGAGGCTTATTTTGTAAACGATAGCAACTATTATCTGCTTTTCAACTACATGAGCCGAGAGAACAATAGCTGGACCAGCCGCTACCATGGCGAAATTGAACCGAACACCAAAATCTTTCTGGAAGAATTCCAAAAGCAGGATTTGAATTCATTGGAACGTATTTGCGTACAGCTGCTTGCCTTCAAAAAAGACAAACCCTTTACGCTCAAAAATGCCATATCCGTTGAATTACGGCTCGACACCGTAAAGTTCTATAAACTGCATTGTTTCATGGAAAACGACTATTTTGAGGAAGGAGCCTTGCTCTACCCGATTGTCCGCAACGATTTACCCGAACGGGAAATGCTGGTATCGGCTGCGGATATTCAAGAAGCCATGCAGCAAAAAGCTCGTGAGGACCGACGAACAACTCCTCAACCTATTATCAAGAAAAAAGGTGGAGGAACGTCTGCTATTCTCGAAGTAGATTTACACATCAACGAACTGCTGGATAATACAAACGGGCTTTCCAATACGGATATGTTGAATTACCAACTTGACAAATTTCACGAAGTAATGACCCAATATGCGAATGCCAAAGGGCAAAAAATTGTCTTTATTCATGGCAAAGGCGATGGCGTATTACGGAAGGCTATTGAAAAAGAATTAAAAACAAAGTATAAACAGCATTACTATCAAGATGCTTCTTTCCGCGAATATGGATATGGGGCAACAATGGTAACGATCCGGTAAGTTCAAACTATCCACTTATAATCCAACACTCACACCTCATACAAAAATGATCGAGACTGAACGGAAGTTTTTAGTAACAGGCGATTTTCAGAATGATATCGTTTCCTCCAGCCGTATCGTACAAGGATATATCTGCTCAGAACGGGGACGGACGGTACGAGTCAGGATCCGCGGTGAAAAAGGATACCTTACCATCAAAGGACCGTCTGACGATGCGGGAATAAGTCGTTATGAATTTGAACGGGAAATTCCGCTTGCCGATGCCGAAGAACTGATGAAACTTTGCGAACCGGGAGTTATCGATAAAGTTCGCTATCTGGCTCAGGTGGGGAAACACCTGTGGGAAATTGATGTCTTTCATGGTGATAACGAAGGACTTGTTGTTGCCGAAATTGAACTGAAGGCAGCAAACGAGCCGTTTGAACATCCATCATGGATTGGCCGGGAAGTAACTGGGAATCGCCGGTATTACAATTCCATGCTGACTAAACGCCCCTTCACTTCCTGGCCTGCGGACGAACGTCATTAATACTCACTTAACAAGAACAAAAAATGAAACGACTATTTATAGCTTTAGCAATTACCCTGCTCTCATTGCCTGTCGCGGCAGATGAAGGCATGTGGGTCTTGCCGTTATTACAAAAACAGAATATGCCGGAGATGAAAGCTCTCGGCTTAAAACTCCAGGACTATGATATCTACAGTCCGGATAGTGCATCGCTGAAAGATGCGGTCGTCATATTCGGCGGCGGTTGCACGGGAGAAGTGGTCTCACCCGACGGGCTGGTATTGACAAACCATCACTGCGGTTACGGTGCCATTCAATCACATAGCACTTTGGAACACGACTATTTGACAGAAGGCTTTTGGGCAACCTCTCGGAATGAAGAACTACCTAATCCCGGACTTTCCGTTACATTTATCGATAAGATTGAAGATGTAACGGATTACGTCAAAAAAGAATTGGCAAAAGACAACGATCCGGAAAGCATGAATTACCTTTCACCAAAATATCTGAATGGATTGGCCAAAGCTCGTGTTGGTGAAAAATTCCTGCAGGATAATCCGGGCACGGAAGTAGAAATCAAAGCTTTTTACGGGGGAAATCAATATTACATGTTTACCAAGAAAATATATCGGGATATCCGTTTGGTAGGTGCTCCACCTTCTTCTATCGGAAAATTCGGCTCCGATACAGACAACTGGATGTGGCCCCGACATACTGGAGACTTTTCGGTCTTCCGTATTTATGCCGACGCAAACGGTAATCCGGCTGAATATTCCGAGAAAAACGTCCCGTTGCATCCGAAACGGTGGTTCAAAATATCCATCAGAGGGATAAAAGAAAATGATTTTGCCATGATTATGGGATTTCCCGGACGCACGAACAAATATTACACATCTTGGGAAGTCGCCGAACGACGCGACATCGACAATACCGTACGCATCAACATTCGCGAACTGCGCCAGAAAGTCATGCTCGATGAAATGTTACGCAATCCTCAAATACGTATTCAATATGCCAGCAAATATGCCAGTTCAGAAAATGCTTACAAGAACGCTATAGGTTCAAATTGGGCAATCAACAAACGGAATTTCGAAAAGGTAAAACGAGATGAACAAGAAGCGCTCTTGGCATGGGCGGACAAACAAGGGAAAAGCGAATATCGCACAGCCTTGAATCAAATACGTGACATCGTTGCCGACCGGCACGACCTCCGTTTCCGGCAATGGATGCTCAATGAAGCTCTCCGGACAGGTATCGAATTTTCTTCTGTGCCAACCGATATTGACCCACTGATAGAAGCCTTGAAAAGCAAAAGTTCTGACAAACAGAAAGAGATAGACAAACTGACTGCTGCTTTCCGCCGTTTCTACGACAAAGATTATGTCCCGGAAGTGGATAAGAAAATCGCAAAAGTCATGTTGCAAGAATATCGGCGACTTATTCCTCACACCTCGCAACCGGCTTATTTTGCCATTATCGACAAAAAATACAAAGGCGATATCAGCCGCTTTGTGGACGATATATTTGACAAATCCATTTTTGCCAGCAACGAAAATTACAACAAGTTCCTGAAGCGTCCTTCGGCAAAAGCATTGCTTAACGACCCAATGATTTTATTCGCCAAATCCATCGCTACGGAACGGGAAAATCTAAACAAAGCCTTGGAAAGTTATGATACGGCTTACAACCGGGCGCATCGCACTTATGTAAAAGGGCTGTTGGAAATGGAAAAAGACCAGGTTCACTGGCCGGATGCAAATTTTACCTTGCGACTGACTTACGGACAAATAAAAGGTTACCATCCGCGCGACTGCGTCTATTATACTCACCAGACGACTCTCGACGGCGTGATGGAAAAAGAAGATTCAACAAATTGGGAATTTGTCGTTCCCCAGAAATTAAAAGATCTCTACCAAAATAAAGATTTCGGACGCTATGCGCTAAAAGACGGACGAATGCCGGTGGCCTTTTGTGCGACGACTCACACGACAGGTGGGAACTCGGGCAGCCCGGTAATGAATGCAAATGGAGAACTGATCGGTATTAATTTCGACCGGAATTGGGAAGGCGTAGGCGGAGATATTGAATATTTACCCGACTATCAACGAAGTATCATCGTGGATATCCGCTATGTTCTTTTCCTTATTGAAAAATATGGCGAAGCCAATAACTTGTTAGAGGAAATGGATATTACAGACTAAGAAACGATTTGATTCAAGAATAAGTGGCGCAAAATAAATTCTAAACGGAGGGTTCCGTTTGACACTTTCCGGTCGGGAAGTTCAAAACGGAACCCTCCGTTAACTTTTTTTATCAAAGATCCTATTCGTCCCGGCTTCCACCCAGGAATAACATAATATAATACAACAAGGATGCCAACGAACCCAAGGCTGCCACGACATACGTATAAGCAGCTGAACGAAGCGCATCTTCCGCTTTGTCATGCGTGAAAGCATTCGTAATACCCGAGCGGTTCAACCAGACCAATGCACGTTGGCTGGCATTGATTTCAACCGGTAACGTAATAAAACTAAACAAGGTTGTCGAGGCAAAAAGGATAATTCCGAAAAGCATCAACTGCGGGAAAGTGTGTAAAAGCAACATACCTCCCAGCAGCACCCACGTCATAATACTTGAGGCAAAGCTGACCACCGGCACTAAGGCTGAACGCAACTTCAACGGAGCATAAGCCACCGCATGCTGTACCGCATGGCCACATTCATGAGCTGCAACAGCTGCTGCAGCTATACTATTGCTGTAATAAACACTCTCACTCAAATTAACCGTTTTATTCATCGGGTTGTAATGATCTGTCAGATGTCCCGGAGTACACGTAACCTGAACATCATAAATGCCATTCTCATGCAGCATTTTCTCAGCTACATCACGGCCAGTCATTCCCCCTGGTAACGGAATCTCCGAATACTGCTCAAACTTCTTCTGCAAACGCGAAGAAACAACCCAACTCAATACGGCAAAGCCGATAAATATAATCCAATAAAGCATACGTAAAAATGTAATGATTAGTTTATCAAATAAATAACAAATTTCTTGCCAAACAGAAAATGGCAGAAGAAACCCTGACGGGAAAGTCATTCTTCTGCCATTTTTACATTTAATACTTATTAATCAAGCGTATTCCGCTTACTCTTCCGTATAACGGATGATAGTCTGCTCACGATCTGGACCTACCGAGACAATCTTGATAGGCACACCCAGTTCCTCTTCCAGGAATGTCAGATAAGCATTGAATTCTTCCGGGAATTCATCTTCGCTCTGCATCTTCGTCATGTCCGTCTTCCAACCCGGCAACTCCACATAGATGGGTTTTACCCCCTCTTCTATAGAATACGGAAATTCCGTTACTTCCTTGCCATCAATCTCATAAGCTACACAAGCCTTGATGGTATCGAAAGTATCAAGCACATCGCTCTTCATCATGATCAACTGAGTTACGCCGTTCAGCATCACGGCATATTTTAAAGCAACTAAGTCAATCCATCCGCAACGACGTTTACGACCGGTTACCGCTCCAAATTCATGACCCAACTGGCCGATCTTGTCCCCTACTTCATCAAACAACTCTGTCGGGAACGGACCGCTACCTACACGGGTGCAATAAGCTTTGAAAATACCATATACCTCCCCAATATTGCGAGGGGCAACACCTAAACCCGAACAACAGCCGGCACAAATCGTATTGGATGATGTAACAAACGGATAAGAACCGAAGTCCACATCCAGCATGGTTCCCTGAGCACCTTCAGCCAACACGTTTTTCCCTTCTTTCAGCAGGTTGTTAATCACATGCTCGCTGTCGATCAGTTTGAATTTCTTCAAATATTCTAATGCATCAAACCATTTGGCTTCCTGTTCGGTAATATCGTATTCATAGTTCAGTGAACGCAGAATTCTTTCATGTTTCGCCTTAGCTTCGGCATAAATTGATTGGAAGTCACGGAACAAATCACCTACACGTACCCCGTTACGGCTCACCTTGTCGGTATAAGTCGGACCAATACCCTTTCCCGTAGTACCAATCTTACCGGAACCTTTTGCCGCTTCGTAAGCTGCATCCAGAATACGATGCGTCGGCAAAATCAAATGAGCCTTTTTGGAGATATAAAGCTGTTTGGTAATATCATGTCCGCTGGCAGCCAATGCCTCAGCTTCTTCTTTAAACAAAACCGGATCAAGTACGACACCATTTCCAATCACGTTAATCTTTCCTCCTTGGAAAATACCGGAAGGAATGGAACGCAACACATATTTTTCACCCTTAAATTCCAAAGTATGCCCGGCATTCGGACCTCCTTGAAAACGAGCCACTACATCGTACTTCGGAGTTAAGACATCGACAACTTTGCCTTTGCCTTCATCACCCCATTGCAATCCAAGTAATACATCTACTTTCATGTTATTTATTATAGACTGTTAATACACTATGATAACTCCTGCTCCATTACAAACAGAGACTTTACAAAGGTAACTGATTTATAAGAATACGCCAAAAACAGAGTTCATTAATTTCCGAAAGAGAACGAAAGAGACCTGTTTTCAGGTATAATATTCAAACTCAAAACGGATATCCTTGTAAAACTCCTCTTGTTCCGGCTTGCCACAATGCTGGAATTCTCCAATCAGTTGCAAAACTTCAGCAGCCTGTCCGGCTGATAGTCGTCCAAACCGTTTCAATGCCAAGGAAGCCGCCTGCTGGGTAAGCGACACACCGGCCGCCAGTTCTTTCTTCGCCTCCGACAAAAACAAAGTTTCCGTTTCCGGAGAAAGCTTTTCTTCCCGGATACAAAGATTCGCTACACACAAGAACCCGCAACTGCGGCGATAAGCACCTCCGCCCCCGTCACCCAGACATATCGAAACAATAGCCTCCCGGTCGGGCGAGGCAGACAGAAGATGTGCGCTCAGTTGTTCTGCAATCTCCTGATATGGCACCTCATCTATCCAACGCAAAGCAGTTTCCTTCAGAAAAACATCCGAAGGATAAAGCATTGTCGCCAGAATTTTCATTTCTCGTACATTCTTGTGCCACAATGCTTCCGCCAAATCCACATCCGGCTGATACATACGGGCAATCTGCCGGATTTCAGGTAGGGGCACCCCAAATATAAGTTTGTAATTCATGCCCTTTTCCCGCAAGCTGGTTGCAATAACCCCATTCATGCACAAACGGAGCTGCTTCCGGATTGCCTGAAGCTTTTCGTGCTCTTTTTCCCGGATTTCTGAATTTTCCATATCCTACCTGTCCTTTATTCGTTGTAGGAAGGCAAAAAAGAATAATCACGGCTATAACGGAGCATCTGCTCGGCATAACCTTCGGTATAATCCAAAGTGATATCGATAACTTCTCCAGCCTCATTCTTCACTTCTTTCATCAAGGGATTGACAAAACCCTTATACGGAGCAAGGTTCAGCTTCTTATAGCGTTCCAGCACTTCACGATGCAATTCGGCATCCACCTGTACCCCGTAATTTTCCACCAGATTTTTTCCGGCCTCAAAATCACCTTCACTCTTAATACGCTGTACTTCCGCCAGCAACCGAGCAAAAAGAGCACGAAGTTTCTGATAATCATTCACTACTACATACGTTTTGCCATCACGTTTTTTCAGTTCAACCACATTGTCGTTACGTCCCTGCTCATACGCCCATTTGGCAATCAGCTGACGGTTACGCATGTGAGCCTCTTCAATATTCTTGCCCGGCTCAATCCGGACCAACTGCGTCATCAAACCATTCATCATATAATGGTAATAAGCCGTCTCATACGCATCGGCTACCGGAAGGAGACCCAGCTCTACCATCTTCGGGTCGGCCATGTAATAAAGTCCGAACAAATCGGCACGTGCTTCCTCCAAAGTCGAACTATAAGCGCCCAGTGCATCCGGATCCACACCTTCCAACAACTGTCCGGAACCATGACCCAAACATTCGTGAAGGTCGGTATGCAAATTATCCGTCAGGAAACCATACTGTTTGGATTGCTGCATCTCCTTGTCACTCCACATAAATTCCGCAGAAAGGCCACTTCCTTGGGAAGCCTTGTCGTAAGCTTCGGTAATATTCTCGATGGTTACCGATTTCGAACCATAATCCCGACGAATCCAGTCGGCATTCGGAAGATTAATACCTATCGGAGTCGAAGGATAACAGTCTCCTCCCAGCATCGCAACGGTAATCACCTTAGCACTCACCCCTTTCACTTCCTTTTTGCGAAAACGGGGATCAATCGGTGAATGATCTTCAAACCACTGGGCATTACTACTGATAATACGTGTACGTTCCGTAGCTTCCTTATTGATAAAGTTTACCGTCGATTCCCAACTGGCCTTGCGTCCGAGCGGATCTCCGTAAGTTTCAATAAACCCATTGACAAAATCCACCTCCGATTGCGTATCCTGTACCCAAAGTACCGAATAGGCATCGAAAGTTTTCAAATCACCCGTCCGGTAATAAGCAATCAGTTTCTCGATAATAGCCTTCTGTGCATCATTCTCGGCAAAAGGAATTGCCTTTTCCAGTTCAGCTACAATACGTTCAATAGCTTGAGTATAAAGCCCGCCCACTTTCCAGACTTTCTCGTAAATCTTTCCGTTTTCTTTAACCAGGCGACTATTCAAGCCATAAGAAATCGGACGGAGCGTATCTTGCCCTTCTTTCATCTTCTCATAGAAAGCATCCACCTCCATCTGGGTCAAATCCCCTTCATAGTAATTATTTGCAGAAGCTTGTATCAAATCCTTGTCGCCACTTTGCACCGTACGCTTAGCCATAACTGCCGGATCGAATATAACCGGAGTGAGCTCAGCCAACAACTGCTCAACCGTTTCTCCTTCCCGCAACGGAAGCTGGGAAGGATCTACCTGGTTCACACAGGCTGCAAAAAATTCAGCCGTAAAGCCGGGGACAAATTTATCCTCCCCGTAATGATGATGAATGCCATTAGAAAACCATACCCGTTTCAGGTAAGTTTCCAGAGCCTTGAACTGTTCTTCGTTTTTATCGCCCGGATAAGTAGTATAAATAGCTTCCAACGTCCGACGTATCGGAAGATTATAACGACAATTCTGGTCAGCCAGGATATCGCGCCCCATCAAAGCTGCCTCCGAAAGATGATAAAGCAGTTGCTTTTGCTGAAGTGTCAACTTCTCAAATCCCGGTACCTGATAACGCAAAATCTGCAAATCGGCAAACTGATCGACTACATAATTAAAATTCGCATCGCCGCTTTCCGTCTGTGGAGCCGGCTGATGAGTACAAGCAGACATTCCTATCGCTGTCATAACTGATAATATTATATGCTTCATATTTTTATATATAACGTGTTGATTTTATTCTTCATCGCCAATAATCATCCCGCTGCCCATGCACAGGTGATGATCCTTATCATAGACAACAGCATATTGCCCCGGCGCTATTCCCTGTATTTTATCATCGCTTTCAATACGATACAAATCGCCGATACGACGAATATATCCATGCGTAAACTCCGGTGTATGCCGGATCTTGAATGTAATTTCTTTCCGGTCGTCGAATTCTCCCCACGGATCTTCGGTAATAAAATCGAAACCATGCAGGTTGACCGTCTTTCCGTATTGCGTTTCCGGATCATAACCGTTCGACACATAAATAATGTTCCGGTGAATATCTTTCTTGATGACAAACCACGGACCTCCACTCAAGCCCAGCCCCTTGCGCTGACCGATTGTATGAAACCAATAACCATTATGCTTCCCCAGCACCTTTCCGGTTTCGAGCTCGATGATTTTCCCCGGGCGCTTGCCTAAATAACGTTCGATAAAATCATTGTAATTGATTTTTCCCAGGAAACAGATACCCTGGCTATCCTTACGCTTGGCACTGGGCAAATGCTGGGCTTCCGCTATGGCACGCACTTCACTTTTCATCAGATGTCCCACGGGAAACATCAATTTCTGGATCTGAAGGCGGGTGATTTGGCCCAGGAAATCTGTCTGGTCTTTAACCGGATCCTTAGCTGTCGAGAGCCATACCTTTCCGTCGATTTCCGTCGTCGTAGCATAATGTCCCGTCGCAATCTTGTCAAAGTCTTTCCCCCACTTTTCTTCAAAACATCCGAACTTGATATATTTATTACACATCATGTCGGGATTCGGCGTCAGTCCACGCTTTACCGAGTCGATGGTATAGCTCACCACTTTGTCCCAATATTCATCATGCAGGGAAACCTGCTCGAAACGGCAACCATACTTTTTCGCAATATAAGAAGTGATTTCAATGTCTTCCTCCGCCGGACAGTCTATATAACCATCTTTATCCTCCATCCCGATGCGGATATAGAAAATAGTCGGGTCATAACCCGCCTCTTTCAACAAATGGACAACTACAGAGCTGTCCACACCGCCTGATACCAATGCTGCTATTTCCATAAGTATTCATTCTTTTTCCAGCAGGCAAAGGTACGGAAAATTACAGGAAGCTCCGAATTTTCCACTCTTGCGGATAAAGATTGTTACTCCGGTTCCCCAGATTTTTGACAAAACCAAGCGGCAGATTCCGATAAATCAGCAAAACAAAACCCCGCGGCGTATCGGACGGCAACACCAGCGCCTCTTT
Source organism: uncultured Parabacteroides sp. (assembly GCA_944326775.1). Classification (GTDB taxonomy): domain Bacteria; phylum Bacteroidota; class Bacteroidia; order Bacteroidales; family Tannerellaceae; genus Parabacteroides. The sequence continues at coordinate 3,522 of CALVFH010000015.1, read as the reverse complement.
CCGCAAATAACGGACAGCCTCTTCTTGAGTAACCTCCACTTCCGGGAAGCGGTTGCGATTCAGCTCCACACTCAACGCCAAAGCCTGAGCTGGAACCAGGTCTTTTCCTTTCAACTCGCCGATTTCAATGCCGACCGACAACATCCTGACCGATTGTTGGCGAAAAAGAGAGACCAAGCGGGCTACCTCGTCGCTCTGCATTCGCAGAATGGTATTCTCAGCACCTGTCCAGTACGGACGAAAACGAGACGTATCCCGGAGATAGCTTTCCACATCGCGAGGAAAAGCCGGAACCGTTTTTCCCTTCATCTTTTTGTCCTTAAGTTTCCGGAAAACTTCCCCCTCCCCGTCTTCACTCTTCCGCAAGGCAGCGAGAAAGAAACCTTCTCCACGCGTCCGACCCGGGAAAAAACGATAGACCGGATTAGCCAGCTTCAAGGCGGGAGAAATATTCCACTCCGGATCAACCGGAACCTCCAGCGGCTCGGCTCCGAGTTGTTCGATGATGGCCTGCACATTCTCCTCATCTTCTTCCGTATTGAAGGTACAAGTGCTGTATATCAAAATTCCTCCCGGTTTCAACGCATTCCAGATATCAGCCAGAATTTTCCGCTGGCGATCGGCACAAAGACGGACATTCGCCGCACTCCATTCCTCCCTGCTCGCCGGATCCTTGCGAAACATTCCTTCGCCGGAACAAGGGACGTCAGTCAAAATTACATCAAAAAGATGGGTAAACTGGCCTAATTCAGCCGGGTCGGCATTCGTCACGATTACATCCGGATGTCCCCACTTGGCCATATTCTCAGCCAAAATATTAGCCCGGGTCCGAACCACCTCATTGCTGACTAACACACTGCCTTCAGGTAAAAGCGTACGTAAATGGGTCGATTTTCCACCCGGAGCCGCGCATAAATCCAAACAAACCACCGGTTCCTTCACATAGGAACGCACAACCTGTTCCAGGAACATCGACGATGCCTCCTGCACATAATAAGCCCCTGCATGAAACAACGGATCGAAGGTAAACGACGGGCGGACGGGCAGATAATACCCCGTAGCACACCACGGAACAGGGTCGTCCGAAACCGGAACTCCAGAAACCTGTTTATACGGATTCATACGGATACTCACCGGCGGTTCAACCTCCAGCGCCTTTTCCAACGCGTCGTAATCTTGTCCCAACAGTTCTCTCGTACGGGTAATAAAATCAATAGGAAGTGTCATATATCTGCATGGATTTCGGGCAAAAGTAATAACTTTGCGCATCAAAAACAACTAAAAAATGATTGCATCCCTTTTCCTTATTCCCGTTCCCCTCGGCGACACTCCGATTCGCCAGGTGTTACCCGATTATAACCGGGAAGTCATTCTGCAAATCAAACATTTCATCGTAGAGAATGTCCGGAGCGCACGCCGATTTCTGAAGAAGGTAGAACCGACGATAGATATTGACGCCCTGACTTTCTACGAACTGAACAAACATACCGCACCGGAAGTCGTGGCCGGCTATCTGGCTCCGCTGGAGCAGGGGCATCCGGTCGGCGTCATCTCCGAAGCCGGCTGCCCCGCCGTAGCCGACCCGGGAGCCGATGTCGTAGCCATTGCCCAACGGAAAGCCTATCCGGTCGTCCCGCTGGTCGGGCCGTCATCCATTCTCCTATCCATCATGGCATCAGGCTTCAACGGACAAAGCTTTGCCTTCCACGGATATCTGCCTATCGACGGAGCGGAGCGGACCAGCACCCTCAAAAAACTGGAAGGACGCATCTATGCGGAAAACCAAACCCAGCTCTTCATCGAAACGCCTTACCGCAACCAAAAGCTGGTAGAAGAGCTGATCCGCCTGTGCCGACCTTCTACCAAACTGTGCATTGCTTCCAACATCACTTGCGAAGATGCCTATATCCGAACACGTCCAATCAAGGAATGGGCTGGAAAAATTCCCGACCTGAACAAGAAACCGACTATCTTCCTGTTGTATAAATAATGTATATCATGGAATATCAAGCACACGAAACGGCAATTATCGACGAGGGATGCCACATCGGCGCGGGGACGCGCATCTGGCATTTCTCGCACATCATGAGCGGATGCACCATCGGAGAACATTGTAACATCGGACAGAACGTTGTGATTTCCCCGCAGGTAATCATCGGAAACCACGTAAAAATCCAAAATAATGTCTCTGTTTATACCGGTGTTGTCTGCGAAGACGAGGTCTTTTTAGGTCCCAGCTGTGTGTTCACCAATGTGCTGAACCCACGCAGCGCCATCCCGCGCAAAGACCAGTACCGGAAAACGCTTGTCCGGAAAGGAGCCACCATCGGAGCGAATGCGACTATCGTCTGCGGTCATACAATCGGTGAATATGCCTTGGTGGGTGCCGGTGCAGTCGTTACCAAAGATGTTCCGCCGTATGCACTGGTGGTCGGTAACCCGTCCAAACAGATCGGGTGGGTCAGCCGATATGGCCACCGGTTGGTATTCGACGACAAAGGAATGGCAACGTGCCCGGAAAGCGGAGAGAAATATAAGCTAAAGGACGGGGAAATCATATGTTTATGAACAGGAAAGAGTAGTTTTCCTGAATGGAACTTTTAAGAACTCTCCTGACGAACTTAAGAGAGTTCTTAAAAGCGGTTCCATTTAAGAATATCAGTGCACGGCCTTAAAGCTCATATCCAATCCTTTTACGGAATGAGTAAGGGCACCGACGGAAATGAAATCGACACCGCATTCGGCATAGTCGCGCAAAGTATCGAAGGTGATACCGCCGGAAGACTCGATTTCATAGCGTCCACCGATCATCTCCACGGCCTTCTTCGTATCGGCCGGCGTGAAGTTGTCGAGCATGATACGGTCAACGCCACCCACGTTCAACACCTGCTGGATTTCATCGAAATTGCGGACCTCTATCTCAATCTTCAGGTCTTTGCCTTTTTCTTTCAGATATTGATGGCAACGGGTAATGGCCGCCTCAATACCGCCGGCAAAATCCACATGATTATCTTTCAAAAGAATCATATCGAAGAGACCGATGCGATGATTAACGCCTCCACCGATGCGCACGGCTTCTTTCTCCAGAATGCGCATTCCCGGCGTAGTCTTGCGGGTATCCAGAACGCGGGTCTTGGTTCCTTCGAGCGCCTTGACATACTTGCGCGTCATGGTCGCAATACCGCTCATCCGCTGCATCACGTTCAGCATCAGACGTTCTGTCTGTAAAAGCGACTGCACCTTACCCTCCACTTCAAAAGCAATGTCACCCTTTTTCACCTCGGCGCCATCGTGGATGAATACCGTCATCTTCAGCTCCGGATCGAACGTATGGAAAATCCGCTCCGCAATGTCCACACCGGCCAATACGCCGTCTTCCTTAATCAGCAAATGGCTTTTCCCCATTTCGGTAGGAGGAATACAACACAATGTCGTATGGTCTCCGTCGCCGATATCTTCCGCAAACGCAAGGCGGATCAGATCCGCAATCAGCTGTTCTTTTGTTTCTTGTACATTCATATT
>CALVFH010000014.1 GCA_944326775.1 uncultured Parabacteroides sp. | reverse complement strand
AGGCTTCCCACAAGCTGTCGGGCGAGGCCACCGCTTCGGCAGGCTTGTTGCGCCGGGCCCACCAGTCGAAGGGCTTGCGCTCTTTCATCAGTTCGTCTTTAAGTGTCTGGTCTTTCAGGTACTGAGCCAGTCCGGCTTTGTCTTTTGCCTCATGCTTCTTGCCGTTCTCGGCATTGACCAGGTAGAAGACGTCGCCCGCTTTGTCGCGGACCTGATACCAGAAATAGTGCGAGTCGCCCAACCATTGCGGGCGTACGGCGGAATGATACACGTGCTTCTCCAAGTTTAAGATGGTGTCGGCTCGTGCATAATCGGCCTTTGTAACTTGTGCATTCACGGCTGTCCACGGCAAGAGGAGCGCCAGACAGCAGGTTAACCAGAGTGTTTTCATATATACATTATATTATATAGTGAGTTATTGAGTTGTTCGGAATTAGGAATTGTGTTCGGCAATCCAGCTGTCGATCAGCCTTCTGGCAATACTGAGCTTTTGAGGCAATTCCGGGAGGTTGTTGATCCCGTAGAAGGCACCGGCGCTCAGTTCGTCATCTTGCAGTTTGATGTTCCCGCTGGCATAGTCGGCGGTAAATCCGACCATCAGTCCGCTTGGGTAGGGCCACGGCTGGCTGTCGAAATACCGGATGTTCTGGATTTCCAATCCGGTCTCTTCCCGGACTTCCCGGCGCACGCATTCTTCAAGGGTCTCCCCTACTTCCAGGAAGCCGGCCACTAATCCGTGGAAGGTCCCTTTGAAATTCCGGGCATGGACCAGCAGGATTTCATCGCCTTTCCGAATCAGCACGATAATCGCCGTGGAGATTTGCGGGTAATATTCTTCCTTGCAATGGCTGCAATACTTGCTGATCAGGCTGTTCTGCCAGAGGGCGTGGCCGCAGGCGGGACAATATTGGCTATGCCGGTCCCAGTGAACCAGCTGGAAAGCTTTACCGGCTTTCTTGTATGCGTTGTGCGAAATGTAGTTCCAGGAAGCCCGCAAGCCGACGAACGTATATCGGTCGTCCGGTAATTCTTCGCTTTCAAGTGAGGCCGCCAAGGCTTCACTTCCGTCGGGAAACGGTACGCGCAGCGAGTGGTCTATCGGAAGCGGAGCCTGTTCGCCCGTCGGTATCTCAAGACCTATATCTGTTTTTTTCAGGAGTAGCTGGTCTTTGTAGAACAAAAACCAACGCGAAATTGTCTTTTCTTGTTCCATCTCTATATCCTTCCTATAATAAGTGTATCAAAGGTACGATATATTTTTATACGGCATACCATCCGGTGCTTTTTATCCGGGAAAATGGTGCTTTCTTGGGAGGAAAACCCCGTTTTAAAGGAGACAAACCACCTCTTTATCGATACCGGGGTTCGGAAACAAGGGCATAAATCGTAAAGCAGGAGAAGATACATGGGGGTATAAAAAGTTAATGGAGGGTATAAAATGATAAGGAGGAGCTTGAAAAATAACTTATGTAGTGCGAAAAATAACAAATCAGACCTCTTTTTTTATGCTGTTTTTATTGCGCAAATGGACACTTGAATTTACTTTTGCACGAAAAGAAAAAGGTTTGTTAATACTTTAGTGATGCCAGGAGAAATACATGTTAGCTGTTTTTAATTAACCGTTTTGAAAAACACAAAAGGAAAAACGGAATTTGTTCGAAAAACACAAAATAAGGTTAACCTCTTAGCTACCCCAAAGTATTACAAGGTGAAAAGACAATTTATTATCAATTAAATCAACTTTTATGGGAGAAAAAGGTCGTGCTAAATGGCACAAGCTGCCGCTTCAGATAGCGAAAGGGGCAGTGGTTTCAGCCCTTCTGCTGGTGAATAGTGTGGATGCTTTCGGGCAGAACACCGTTACCGTAAAAGGTGTTGTTACTTCCGGAACAGACGGTTTGCCACTGATTGGTGTAAACGTTCTTGAAAAGGGTACCACTAATGGTACTGTAACCGACATTGATGGAAACTTCTCTTTAACATTGCCGGCAGGTGCTCAACTTCAGATTTCGTACATCGGTTTCTTGGAACAGGAGTTAACGATATCGGAAGGTCAGACAGAGCTGAATGTCGTGATGCGTGAAGATTCGCAATCGCTGGATGAAGTGGTTGTCGTTGGTTATGGTGTACAGAAGAAAAAATTGGTGACCGGTGCTACGGTCCAGGTGAAGGGGGATGACTTGCAGAAGTTGTCAACCAACAGTGCGCTGGGTGCTTTGCAGTCGCAGACACCGGGTGTTCAGATCAAACAGGCTTCCGGTCGTCCGGGTGAAGGCTTTAAGGTAAATGTCCGTGGTGTCGGTACAATTGGTGATTCCGCTCCGTTGTATGTTATCGATGGTATTGCCGGTGGCGATATCAATAACTTGAACCCGTCGGATATTGAATCTGTCGATGTCTTGAAGGATGCCGCTTCGGCTGCTATCTATGGTGCACGTGCTGCCAACGGTGTTATCTTGGTAACTACAAAGCAAGGTAAGGCCGGTAAGATGCAGATTTCTTATGATGGATATGTGGGTTGGCAGACGGTTTCCAAATATCCGGATCTGTTGAATGCCCGCCAGTATATGCAGGTTCAGGATAAGATGAATACCAACATGGGCAAGGCCGCTTATGATTGGCAAAGTTTGTTGCCGGACTATTTGTATAATAGTATTATGGATGGTTCTTGGCAAGGAACAGATTGGGTACGTGAGTTGGCCAATGAGGGCGCAATGACTCAGAACCACTCTGTGAACCTGACGGGTGGTAATGAAACTTCCAAGTTCTCTATGGGTGTTTCCTATACGGGTCAGGAAGGTATCTTCGGTAATCCGGTAGATCCTACGTATAAACGTATTACAGCCCGTGTGAATTCAGACCATGTTCTTTTGAAAGGTTCCGACTTTGATATCATCAAGATTGGTGAAAACTTCACCTATACCTATACGGATAAATCGAACATGCCGGCTATCGGAGATATTTATGGTAACGATATGCACAATGCTTTGGGTGCTAACCCGCTGCTCCCGGTTTATACCCGTAGCGGTGACTGGTACGACCAGAATGCCAAGAATGAAGAAGGCTGGACATTCGATGGTACGGAAGTGAACCCGATTGCTCAGATGGCTTTGTCAGACCGTGGTAATAACCGTACGAAGAATTATGGCTTGCAAGGTAACTTGTTCCTGGAAGTTCAGCCAATCAAGAATTTGAAATGGCGTTCGGTATTCGGCTACAAGATGAGTTCCAACTCTTACCGTGCTTATTCAGGCCAGTATTATTTAGGTACGACTACTCAGGCTACGACAGACCGTATCGACCAGAATATGTCGAGCGTTCACCAATATACTTGGGAAAATACCATTAGCTATAGCTGGAAGATTAATGAAGACCATGCTTTTGATGCCGTGATCGGTCAGTCTATTGAAAAATGGGGCTTGGGTGAATATGTAGGCGCTTCTACGCGTAACTCTATTTTCCCGGGTGATTTCGATTATGCCTATATCAACAATGGTAAACCGAATGCTTTGAATGATGTATCGTTGAGCGGCTATCCGATGACGGAAGGCGCGTTGGCTTCATTCTTCGGTCGTGTCAACTACAACTATAAAGAGAAGTATATGGCTTCTATCGTAATGCGTGGTGATGGTTCCGCAAACTTCGCCCGTGGACATCGTTGGGGGTTCTTCCCCTCTGTATCTGCCGGTTGGGTTGTTACGAATGAAGACTTTATGGAAAGCCTGCGTGATAGCTGGTTGGACTTTTTCAAACTTCGTGCCAGCTGGGGTCGCAACGGTAACTCGAATATCGATAACTTCCAGTATCTGGCAACAATTGCCATGGATAACGGTAACCGTTATTTCTTCGGAAATGATAAGCTGACTCCTTCTACGGGTGCTTATGCTGATATTCTTCCGAATGAAGAAGTCACCTGGGAAACTTCTGAACAATGGGACTTCGGTTTCGATGCCCGTTTCCTGAACTCCCGGTTAGGATTGAATTTCGACTGGTATAAGAAGACTACGAAAGACTGGTTGGTTGAAGCTCCGGTTTTGGCATCCTACGGTACAGGCGCTCCGTATATCAATGGTGGCGACGTGCAGAATAAAGGTGTTGAAATCGCTTTGACATGGAACGACCAGGTAGGTAAGGACTTTACTTATGGGGTAAGCTTCAATATCGGTACTAATAAGAACGAAGTAACTCGTATCGCCAATACGGAAGGTATCATCCACGGTCCTGCTAACGTATTGAGCCAGGGTACTACGGAAATGTATCGTGTACAGGTAGGTTATCCTATCGGTTACTTCTGGGGCTATCAGACAGCCGGTGTATTCCAGAATCAGCAGCAGATTGATAATTACGTAGCCAATGGCGGTGCGGTTTATGAAGGCGTACAGCCGGGTGATGTGATCTTTGTCGATACGAATGGTGACGGACAGCTTTCAGATGCCGATAAGACCATGATTGGCGATCCGAACCCGAATGTAACAGGAGGTTTGACGATCACCTTGGGTTATAAAGGCTTTGACTTTGCGGTAACTGCTTATGGCGCATTCGGTCAGCAGATTGCTAAATCCTACCGTTCATTTGCCGATATGCCGTTGGAAAACTTTACAACAGACATCTTGAATTGCTGGGATGGCGAAGGAACTTCGAATTTCTTGCCACGTCTGACAGACGGTACGCATACGAACTGGCAGAATATCTCTGATTTGTATATCGAGAATGGCGACTATGTGAAGATTTCAAATATCACCATCGGTTACGACTTTAAGAAATTGTTTAAGAATATGCCGTTGAGCCAGGCTCGTCTGTACTTTACTGCACAGAACTTGTTCACAATTACCGGTTACTCTGGTATGGATCCTGAAGTTGGTTATGCTGGTAGTACAAGTGCTGATTATGACTGGGGTTCGGGCATTGATGTCGGTTTCTATCCGAGCCCGAGAACATTCCTTGTTGGTGTAAATCTTAAATTTTAATTGATTTCAACGTATGAAAAAATATTTATTAATGGCGGCAGCTGGCTTACTCGCATTGACTACCAGCTGCGAGGATTTCTTGGATACAGAGAACTATACCAAGAAGAACAGTAGCAACTTCCCAACTTCAGCTGAAGATGCTTCCAATATGGTTACGGGTGTGTATGCTACGTTGAATTTGGTTAGTACAGATTACAACTCTTCCAACTTCTTTGTAAGTGAGCTGGCTTCTGATGACCGTTTTGGAGGAGGTGGTGCAAACGACCGTCATTTTACAGGTCTGGGACACTTGATGAACTATGCGACAGATGCTTTGCGTCCTTGTTGGATTGATTATTACAGAGGCGTTTACCGTGCGAACTATGCTTTGGAAACAATCGACCAATGTGCAAGTGAGCTTACGGAAACTCAATTGAATACCTATAAGGGTGAGGTTCATTTCCTGCGTGCTTATTTCTATAATGAAATGGCTGAATTGTGGGGCTCTGTACCTTTGACCGTGTCTTCGGAAAGCGAAAACTTGCCGAAAGCCGATCCGGCATTGATTTACGGACAGATTGCTTATGATTTGCAGCAGGCTATCGAATTGTTGCCTTCTACTCCGTATAACCAGACAACTTCCGGACGTGTGACTAAGTGGGCAGCAGAAGCCATGATGGCACGTGTGTTCTTGTTCTATACCGGCTTCTATCAGACAGCCGATCTGCCGTTAGGTGATGGTATGGGAACTTCCAATACCGGTAGCATTTCCAAAGATCAGGTTATTACTTGGATTGACGATTGTGTAAACAATTCCGGTCACTCGTTGGTAGATGATTACCGTCTGTTGTGGCCGTATTCCAACCAATATACAGCCAGTCATTACGATTATGTAAAAGATTTGTATGACGCTGGCCGTTACTGGTATGCAGATGGTGAGAATCCGGAACAGGTTTGGAACATTAAGATGTCTTCGATGTCTTCTTGGGATGGTTTCCCCAACGGTGCCGTAGGTTATAGCAACCAGTGGTGTTTGGCATTCGGTGTACGTTCTCCGGGTAACGGTGAAGACAATACGTATCCTTGGGGTAAAGGATGGGGCGCAGGTCCTGTTTCTCCGACTTTGTGGAACGACTGGAAAGAAGCTGAACCGCTCGATCCGCGTCGTGAAGCTTCTATCGCCGATTTCTCGGTAGAATATCCGGACTATGTTCAGGGTGCCGACCGTCAGATGGAAGACTCCAATTTCTGGCAGAAGAAAGTTGTGGCTACTCAGGCATACGATGAAAATGGCAACCGTAAGAATGTCTTTGGTTCTGTGATGTATGGACGTACGGATGATGATATGGCTTTAGGTCATGTTCAGGATCTTTGTGTGATTCGTTTTGCTGATGTTTTGTTGATGCAATCGGAATTGAAAGGTGATGCTACCGGTATGAACTTGGTTCGTGCCCGTGTAGGTCTGCCTCCTGTCGGTTATTCTTTGCAGGCTTTGCAGCAGGAACGTCGTTTCGAATTGGCGTTCGAAGGTCGTCGCTGGGCAGATATCCGTCGTTGGCATATTGCCGAAGATTGTCTGGAACGTCAGATTGGTGCGCCGATTTACAATCAGGGTCTTCCTACTCAGATGAAAGAGTTCGGAAGTGGTTATAGAAGTCGTTACCAGGAAACGAATGGATTCTTCAAGATACCGGAATCTGAAATTGATTTGTCTGCCGGTGTATTGGAGCAGAACGCAGGATGGACTGGAACAGATTCCAACTTCCCGGGATGGTAATTATCTGTAAAAGTTCTCACATTCATTTTACAATAAGCAATTAGGTGCCGGTCGCCGTGAGGTAACCGGCACCTTTTTTTATGCTCCTTGCTTTTTCAATTTCATCTTTTCACGAATCACTTCCACCACTGCCGGGATAACCGAAATAACAATAATGGCGACAATCAATAATTTCAGATTCTGCTGAACGAAAGGCAAATCTCCGAAGAAATAGCCGGCATAACAGAAGAGAGATACCCATAAGGCACCGCCTATGACGTTGTATAACATAAAGTAGTAGTAGTGCATCTTGCCCATGCCGGCAACAAACGGCGCGAACGTGCGGACAATCGGCACGAAACGAGCCAGAATAATCGTCTTCCCGCCGTACTTCTTGTAGAAATCGTGGGTCTTGTCCAGATAGCTTTGTTTGAATATCTTCGAATGCGGATTGCTGAACAGTTTCCGTCCGAAGAAATGGCCGATGGCATAGTTGCTGGAGTCTCCCGAGACTGCGGCGGCAAAGACGATGAGCGCAAGGATATGCACCGTAATCGGCATATTGGGTTGCGCGGCAATTGCTCCGGCTACGAACAACAGCGAATCGCCAGGCAAGAAAGGCGTTACCACCAATCCGGTTTCACAGAAAATAATAACGAACAAGATTGCATAAGTCCAGGCATGATAGTCGCGTACCATTTCAATCATGTGCTGGTCGATGTGTAAGATAAAGTCAATAAGAAATTCCATAAACTCAGTATTTATTTTGGAGGGCAAAGATAGGCATTTTCATATAAGGTAGGAATAGAGAAGGCTTTAACTTTTAAGGGAAAATCCCCGTCCGAGCAAAATGCCCGCCCAGCCGTCTGAAAGTCCTTTCAAATTATGTTTTGCAACATATATCGGGGGTCTTAAAAAAGAAAATGAAGACAAAACGTCATTTTTTCGCCAAAATATATTGTAACTTATCTGAAACATCCTATATTTGTGATGCGATTTAAGAACAAAAAATACAAAATCAATAAAGCAAATTCATTATTAATCCTAAATAAAAAATCATGGAGAAGCCTTATGTAGTAGGTATCGATATAGGTGGTACCAACACTGTTTTTGGAGTAGTAGATGCCAGAGGCACTATTTTGTATAGCGGTTCAATCAAGACTGGAAAATATGTTGAAATCGATGATTATGTAACTGCTTTGTGCGAAGGTCTGAAAGGAATTATCGATCAGGCCGGCGGCCCGGATAAAATCAAAGGTATCGGTGTAGGTGCGCCCAACGGGAATTTCTTTAACGGTTGCATCGAGTTTGCGCCGAATCTTCCTTGGAAGGGGAAAGTTCCTTTGGCTCAGTTGATCAGTGAAAAGCTGGATAATCTGCCCGTCGCTTTGACCAATGACGCCAATGCGGCTGCTATCGGAGAAATGACTTACGGTGCTGCCCGCGGTATGAAAGATTTTATCGTGATTACCTTGGGTACGGGTGTCGGCAGCGGTATCGTGATTGGCGGTAATCTGGTTTACGGACACGACGGCTTTGCCGGCGAGTTGGGTCACGTTATTGTACGTCGGAACAACGGCCGTGTCTGCGGTTGCGGACGTTACGGATGCTTGGAAGCCTATGCTTCTGCTACCGGAGTTGCCCGCACAGCCCGTGAATACCTGGAAATCCGGAAAGACGAAAGCTTGTTGCGCGAGCTCGACCCGGATGAAATCACCTCAAAGGATGTTTACGATGCAGCCATGAAGAACGACAAGCTGGCTTTGGAAATCTTCGAGTTCACCGGAACCATTCTGGGTGAAGCCTTTGCCAACTTCGTATGTTTCTCCAGTCCGGAAGCCATCATCTTGTTCGGTGGCCTGACAAAAGCCGGCGATTTGATCATGAACCCGATCAGACGCGCGATGGACGAGAACATGCTGAAGATTTACGCAGGCAAGACGAAGCTGTTGTTCTCCCAATTGAAAGAAAGCGACGCCGCCGTATTGGGTGCAAGCGCATTAGGTTGGGAAATCAAGTAATGAGAATTCGTTTTTTCAGAAGTATATAGTTTTTATAGCAAGCTCGCGAGGGGGATTCCTCCTCCGGGCTTGTATTTTTTTTGCCATTTGCCGATATGAATCCAAAAGAAACTCCGTCGAAGCCCCACCCTCTGGAACAGTTCCATTACTGCCCCCGTTGTGGCGCCAAGACCTTTGTCCCGCACAATTTCAAGGCGAAAGAATGCCGCACGTGCGGTTTCGTCTATTATTTCAACCCTTCTTCGGCCGTCGCCTGCTTTATCCGCAATGCCGGGGGCGAAATTCTGCTGGTCCGCCGGAAAAAAGACCCCGCGCGGGGCACCCTCGACCTGCCCGGCGGTTTTGTGGATATGTATGAATCGGGCGAGGACGCCGCCCGCCGCGAAGTCCGCGAGGAAACCGGCCTGGAGTTGCAAGATTGCCGCTATCTGTTCTCCATTCCGAATATTTATCTGTATAGCGGCTTCGAAGTGCATACGCTCGATATGTTTTTCCTTTGCGAGGCGGCCGATTTTTCCGTCGCCCGGGCTGCCGACGATGCCGCCGAAGTGCTGGCCGTCCGTCCCGAAGCGCTGGACCCGGAGAAATTCGGGTTGCAATCGATTCGCCAGGCGGTAGCGCGGGTTCTGCGCGACGGCATCCTGCTTTCCGCCCCCAAACCTCTCCAATCCGCTCCCGGAAAATAATTTCCCTTTCCTTTTAAATGGTTAATGCGCCGTATTTAGCGTCATGTCGCGTGCAGAGTAGCTAAATACGGCGTATTTTGTTTCATGTCGCGTGCAGAGTAACTAAATACGCTGTATTTAGCGTCATGTCGCGTGCAGAGTAACTAAATACGCTGTATTTAGCGTCATGTCGCATGCAGAGTAACTAAATACGGCGTATTTAGCAACTATGTCGTATGCAGAGTAACTAAATACGGCGTATTTAGCAACTCTGCTGTATGCATTGGAACTAAATACGGCGTATTTACCAACTCTGCTGTATGCATTGAAAAAAAATATGGCGTGTTTGATTACTATGTTGTATGCATTGAAACTAAATACGGCGTGTTTACGAACCATGTTGTATGCATTATTTCTAAAACGGGGCGTCTCCGGCAACTTTTTTTTCGGGAAATTCCCCGCCGGGGCGCATCTTCGTCGGCCGCAGTAATTTTTGGAGGAAGAAATCGCGTTTCCTGCAGGAGAAACGATAAGAGCTACGGTAAATTTACCTATCTTTGTCCGCAGAACTCTCAGAAACGAATATATGATGAATCAAAATGGCGGGGGATTTTTGGAACAGATCCCCATAGTGACAAAAAATCTTATCATTATCAATTTCTTATGCTGGCTTGCCAGTTTGGCGTTGCCGCGACTGGGCGTGGACCTGGTGGACTGGATGGGGCTGCATTTCCCGTTGGCTTCCGACTTCTATCTGTACCAGCTGGTGACTTACATGTTCATGCACGCCAATTTTTCGCATATCTTTTTTAATATGTTTGCCGTGTTCATGTTCGGACGGGTGTTGGAAAGCGTATGGGGACCGAAACGGTTCCTGATTTATTATATTGTGACGGGAATCGGCGCCGGAATCATCCAGGAACTGACGTGGATGATTGATTTGCGGGATGTTTTGGCGGCGCCGCAGGAGATGGTGAATATCGGCGGGGGCCAGATACTGGACAAACCGGAGTTTTACAACTTGTTTGTCACCATCGGCGCGTCGGGGGCTGTGTTCGGCATCCTGCTGGCTTTCGGGATGCTTTTCCCGAATGTCCCTCTTTACCTGATGTTTATCCCGATACCTATCAAGGCGAAATATTTCGTCATCCTCTATGGATTGGTGGAATTGACGATGGGCGTGGCCAGTTTCCGGGGCGACAGCGTGGCGCATTTCGCCCATTTGGGAGGGATGTTGTTCGGTTATCTGCTGATTCGTTATTGGCGAACTAAAGATTTTACGAATGGACGATATTTTCACTAATTTGCGCAATCTTTTCCGTCGGGGAACAGTCCTGACGCGGCTGATCTACCTCAATGTCGGCCTGTTTCTGCTGATCCGCCTGGTGGAAGTGGTCTGCATGTTGTTCAATGTGCGCATCGACGGGATGTTGCAGTACCTGGCGTTTCCGGCATCGCCCGAAGCCTTCGTATGGCAGCCGTGGACGATTGTCACCTATATGTTTGTGCATGATGATGTGTGGCATATTTTGTTCAACATGCTGTGGCTGTACTGGTTTGGCAAGATGTTTTTGGATTATCTGAGCGAGCGGCAGTTGTTGGGGGTGTATTTGCTCGGCGGGATAGCCGGCGCGCTTGTGTTTATGGCGGCGTACAACGTGTTCCCCTATTTTCGGGCGGTCGCTCCGTTCAGCACGTTGATGGGGGCGTCGGCGTCGGTGATGGCAATCGTGTTTTCCATCGCCCTGATTTGGAAAGACGGTTATGTGAATTTGTTTTTTTTCGGGCGAATCAAATTGCTCTATTTGGCTTTGTTCACGCTGTTGATCGATTTGCTGTCGATCACGTCCAATAATGCCGGCGGACATTGGTCGCACCTCGGCGGCACGTTGTTCGGAGTTTTGTTTGCCTTGCGCTATAATCGGGCGGGGAAAGACCTTACCCGGCCGCTGAATCGCCTTCTCGACTGGCTGGTAAACCTGGGAAAACGGCGTCCGAAGATGCGCGTCTCTTATCGCAATACGAAACGCGCCTCCGAATATGAGTATAATGCCCGGAAGAAGCAGCAGGAAGATGCCATCAACGCCATCCTGGAGAAATTGAAGCGCTCGGGTTACGAAAGTTTGTCGAGCGACGAAAAGAAACAGCTGTTCGACGCCAGCAAAAAGTAGGAAGGAGAGGAGAAAAGGCCATGAATTTCTGGAAGTATCTGTTTCATTCGGTAGTCTTGACGATAAACATACTTTGGGTGTTGCTTTTCATCGCTTCGGCCTATTCCGACCGTGTTTCGCCGGACGATTCCCTGGTTTTTTCTTATTTGGGACTGGCTTTCCCGCTTTTTTTCATCGGGACGGTGGGCTTTGTGTTCTATTGGCTCTTTTTCGGGAATAAAAAATACTTGTTGGTCAGTGTGGTCGCGCTTTTGTTTTGCTGGAAACCGGTCTCCCTGTATATGCCGTTGCATGCCAAGACTGAAGATGTGCCGCAGGAAAACACGTTGAAGGTATTGAGCTATAATGTGATGAGTTTTGCGTACCGGGCGCATTCCGCAGAAGACCCAAACCCGATTATCCGTTATCTTGCCGAGTCGAATGCGGATATTATCTGTTTGCAGGAATATATGGAATTCCCGCAAAAGGAATATCTGACCCGGCAGAAGATTTTCCGGGAGTTGAAGGCTTATCCTTACCGCTCGATCTTCAAGGACGGCATGAAGTCGGGCATCGCGGTGTTCTCCAAATATCCGATACAGAAAAGCCGGGAGGTGGATTATGAAAGTCAGGCAAATCGCTCGTCGCTGCATGTTATTCAAGTCAACGGGAAAACCATTACGCTCATCAATAACCATCTGGAGTCATTCAAACTGACGTCGGAAGACCGCTCGCATTATACGGATTTCCTCAAGTCGATGAACCGGAATAATTTCAATGATTTGAAAGGGACGATTCGCCAGAAATTGGGTGCCGCCTTCCGGGCGCGTGCCCCGCAGGCTGAAAAAGTGGCCGAGGAAATCCGAAATGCCAAGACGGATTATGTGGTGGTGTGCGGTGATTTCAATGATACCCCGATTTCATATACCCATCATACGATTCAGGGGAAAAACCTCTTGGACGCTTTTGCGGAATCGGGATTTGGACTGGGCATTTCCTATAATGAGAATATGTTTTGGTTTCGGATCGATAATATCTTGTGTTCTCCCAATATCAAACCATATAATTGTACGGTTGAAAAAATAAAATACTCCGATCATTATCCCATTTGGACATATTTGGAATTGAAATAAAAGGCGAAGTTTTCCATTTCTTTTTGCAATACATTATAAATAAATGGATTTACATTAATTAACTGCCTAAAAGTTTTCCAAAATGGAAAACTGCTTCTTTTCTCATGTATCTTTGTGAGCACATTTAGTATTCATCAAACAAAGAAGGAAAAGAATCGTCATGATACAGACAGTTGTAAAAAGGGATGGCCGCATAGTCGGGTTTAACGAGGAGAAAATCGCTACGGCAATCCGGAAAGCGATGTTGCATACTTCGAAAGGGGAGGACCGTTATCTGATTCAGCAGATAACAGATCATATTGCATTCCGGGGAAGTTCGCAAATGACGGTAGAGGATATTCAGGATGCCGTCGAGTTGGAATTGATGAACAGCAGCCGCAAGGATGTAGCTCAAAAATACATCGCTTATCGTAATCAGCGGAGTATTGCCCGGAAAGCCAAGACACGGGATATCTTTTTGGAAATAATCAACATCAAATCGAACGATATTACGCGGGAAAATGCGAATATGAATGCCGATACGCCGGCCGGTATGATGATGAAGTTTGCCAGTGAGACGACCAAGCCTTTCGTCGATGACTATCTGTTGAGTGAAGAAATCCGGAATGCGGTACAGGGAAACTATCTGCATATCCACGATAAGGATTATTATCCGACGAAGAGTCTGACGTGCGTGCAGCATCCGCTGGATAAAATACTGAAGAATGGTTTTTCTGCCGGGCACGGAGAATCCCGTCCGGCCAAACGGATCGAGACAGCCAGCATCTTAGGATGTATATCGCTGGAGACGGCTCAGAATGAGATGCATGGCGGCCAGGCTATTCCGGCTTTCGATTTTTATCTGGCTCCATATGTCCGCAGCAGTTTTATTGAAGAAGTGAAGACCTTGGAAGACCTGACCGGCGAAGATTATTCACATTTATATCATCGGGAAGTCGATGATTTTGTGATTCGTTCTCTGGAAGGATTGAAAGGGGAGGAACGTATTTTGCAGCATGCCATGAACCAGACGGTTTGCCGGGTACATCAATCCATGGAGGCTTTTATCCATAATATGAATACCATCCATTCGCGGGGCGGAAACCAGGTGGTGTTCAGTTCCATCAACTACGGAACAGATACTTCGGCAGAAGGCCGTTGTGTTATTCGCGAATTGTTGAAATCGACTTATCGCGGGGTTGGAAACGGCGAAACCGCCATATTCCCGATTCAGATCTGGAAAAAGAAACGGGGAGTCAGCTATTTGCCGTCCGACCGAAATTACGACCTCTATCAGTTGGCTTGCAAAGTTACAGCCCGTCGTTTCTTCCCGAATTTCCTGAATCTCGACGCAACGTTCAATCAGCATGAGCAATGGCGAGCCGACGATCCGGAGCGTTATCTTTATGAAGTAGCTACCATGGGTTGCCGTACCCGTGTTTTTGAGAACCGATTCGGACCGAAGACGTCGATTGGTCGTGGGAATCTTTCTTTTTCGACCATCAATCTCGTGCGTCTGGCGATTGAATGTATGTCAATGGAAAATGAGGAAGACCGTATCGCTCTGTTCTTCTCCAAGTTGGATGCCATGCTGGAGCTTACGGCCCGTCAGCTTCATGAACGGATGGAATTTCAGAAAACAGCCTATGCGAAGCAATTCCCGTTGTTGATGTCTTCTCTTTGGCTGGGGTGTGAACAATTGAAGCCTGACGATACGATTGCTCCTGTAATCAACCAGGGTACTTTGGGCATCGGTTTTATCGGTTTGGCAGAATGTCTGGTGGCACTCGTCGGGAAGCATCATGGCGAAGATGAGGAAGCCCAGGAACTTGGACTGAAGATTGTTACTTATATGCGCGACCGTGCCAACCAGTTTTCAGAGCAATATCAGCATAACTATAGTATTCTGGCTACGCCGGCCGAAGGTTTGTCGGGCAAATTTACCCGTAAGGACCGAAAGGATTTTGGTATCTTGCCGGGGATTACCGACCGGGAATACTATACGAATTCCAATCATGTGCCGGTATATTATAAATGTAGTGCCCGTCACAAGGCGGAAGTGGAAGCCCCTTATCATGATTTGACCCGGGGCGGGCATATCTTTTATGTGGAACTGGATGGCGATGCTACGCACAATCCGGATGTCGTGATGCAGGTCGTCGATATGATGGACCGCTATAATATCGGATATGGATCGGTTAACCATAATCGGAACCGTTGTTTAGATTGCGGTTATGAAAATGCTTCTGATTCGTTGGAAGTATGTCCGAAATGCGGGAGTTCCCATATTGACCGTTTGCAACGGATTACAGGATATCTTGTCGGGACAACCGACCGTTGGAATAAGGCGAAGCTGGCTGAATTGAAAGATCGGGTAACGCACGACTGAGGATGAAAATAGCTCTTCTGGATATTATCGACGACACGACAGTTGATGGCCCCGGGTTCCGTACCGCTATTTATGCGGCTGGATGTGAACATCGGTGTCCGGGGTGTCATAATCCGGAATCGTGGGATTTTGGAAAGGGTACGTTTGTGGATGTTGCTGAAATCTTGCAGCGTATCTTAGAAGATGAGTTTGCTAATGTGACGTTTACCGGTGGCGACCCGATGTACCAACCGGAAGCATTTGCGGAACTGGCGCGGGCCATTCGTCTGCAAAGTCGTAAAACAATCTGGTGTTATACAGGTTTTTGGTTTGAGACGCTTTTGTCGATGCCGGCTCAGCGAATGCTTTTGGAACAAATAGATGTATTGGTAGATGGCCCCTTTGTCCAGGCGTTGCGTTCCGAAGAATATCCTTTTCGGGGAAGCAGCAACCAGCGTCTGGTTGATGTGGCAGCCTCGCTTCGTCAGAACCGGACGGTATTGTTGGATTACCAGCCGACACTCAAGGACGACTGGTAATCCGGTTTATGGGGAGAATGTTTATTTCATCCAGATTCCGAGAATTTCTCCGGTGATGATCACTTTGTCTTCTTCGACGGTTTCTCCGGATTTGCGGCATTCGATCAGCATCCAGTCATTGGCTTCTCCGTCTGTCCGAGAGAAGGAGATGAGATATGTATTTCCATCTTCCAGAGACAAATCGGCCAGTGAATTTTCTGCAATGGCAATCGACGCAATGTCTTTGCCGAAGAGTTTACCCATTCCTCTCCAGGTTACAGATACCTTGCCTTTGGTTGTTTCTAAGGAGCAGAGACTTTCCGGAAGCATCGATTTGATGATTTCAGGCAACTTGTCGGGGGTAGAAGCCTGATAGCCTTCGCGCGGTGCCGGTGCCGGAGTAGCTATGGCTGTTTCGGGAGGAACCTGTTGGGGTTGAGCCGTCTGGGGCGTGTTCATTCCCAGCGCTTGGTCGAGGCCGGTAAAAAGATCCTCGGCGAAATCGATTGTCTTGCGGCGGAATTTTCCGCTAATGCGGTTCAGCTTTCCCTTGTGAAGAGCATATTTGTCTGTAATCCAAGTTTCCGCTTCGTATTTCTCCGGTTCGCGTTGGTAAACCACACTATAAGTATAACTGATGTTCTGTAATTGAGCGAGGCAGGTATGATCGTTGATGCGGACAGTCATCTGGTAACGTATGTGGGCGCGGTCGAGAGCCAAGGTTGTCCGAGAAAATTCGATATACTCTTCCCCGATGGCAGCCAGTTGTCCGCGTTCGGCATTTTGATAGACCAGATGACAACCCTCACGGCTGAAACGTTCTTTCATCCAGCTTTGGATTCTTTGGAAGATTTGTTCGCTGGTAAGGTTCGGTACAGTCACTTCCTTTTGAAAGACCACTTTCCCATCGATTACAGGTACGGCACCTTCCAGATATTTGGCGTCATCTTGGGCATAAAGCCAAAACGGAAAGAAAAATAAAAAAAAGAGAACTTTCTTCATGGCAGAGTAATTTAAATGTTTTGCCGCCAAAGATAGGAAAAAGAGAATGAAATAGCGAGTAAATAATGGTTCTAAATACTCGTAATCAAGAAAAAAACTCTATCTTTGCACCCTGTTAAATTAGTGGTAATCTATTTTGCGGGGTGCGTTCCGCGGTATGTACCATCAGAAAACGGATATAAATAATAACAAAATAATAAAGTAGTTCAAATGCAAAACAAGGGATTTGTAAAGGTCTTCGCTGTATTGCTGACACTTGTCTGTTTGTTCTATTTGTCTTTTTCCGTCGTGACGAATTACTACAACAACAAGGCTGCCGAATATGCAGGGGGAGATCCAGCTAAGGAGAGTCTGTATTTAGACTCGCTATCAACTCAGAAAGTATGGCTTGGCTATACGCTGAAGGAATGCCGGGAAATGGAAATCGGTTTAGGTCTTGACTTGAAGGGCGGTATGAACGTCGTTCTGGAATTGAGCGTGCCAGACGTGGTTCGTTCTCTTTCCAATAATAATCAGGATGAAAACTTCAACAAGGCATTGGATCTGGCGTATGCAGAACAGGCTACCAGTCAGAAAGGTTTCATCGACCTCTTTGCCGAAGAGTATCATAAGCTCGTGCCTGATGGCCGTTTGGCTTCTATCTTCAGTACTTTTGAATTGAAAGATAAAATTACTCCACAGAGTTCCGATGCTGAAGTGATCAGTGTGTTGAAGAGTGAGTTGCAAAGTGCAATTGATAATTCGTTCAATGTCTTGCGTACCCGTATCGACCGTTTCGGTGTCTTGTCGCCAAATATCCAGCGTCTGGAAACAGCCGGACGTATCCTGGTGGAACTTCCGGGTGTGAAGGAACCCGAACGTGTCCGCAAGTTGTTGCAGGGTAGTGCTAACCTGGAGTTTTGGGAAACCTATAAATTGCCGGAGATTTATCAGAATCTGATTGCTGCCGATAATGTGCTTGCCAAACTGTTGGCTGAATCTGCCGAAGCAGACAGTACCGTTGCGGAAGTAGCGGATACCAATACGGCCACAGAAACGGAAGCTCAACCGGAAGCCGCTACGAACGAAGCCGATTCGTTGTTGGCCAACCTCCAGCAGAATCAGCCGGAAGAGCAGTCTCAGTCGGAAGAAGAATTTGCCAAGCAGCATCCGTTGTTCTCTTTGTTGATGATCAACCAGTATAACGGACAGTTGGTGCCCAGTGCCGTAGTCGGTATGGCTGAGGCCAAGAACATGGAGAAGATCAACGAATACCTGGATATGAAGCAGGTGAAAGATGTGCTGCCGCGCAACCTGTCTTTGAAATGGGGTGTTAAGGCTGTTGATGAAAGAGAAAGATATTATGAACTGTATGCAATCAAGGTAACGAACCGCGACGGTTCCCCGGCTTTGGGTGGCGACGTGGTGACAAGTGCCAGCTCCGATTTCGTGCAGCAGGCAGGTATCTCTGAACAGCAGGTATCTATGACGATGAATGCCGAGGGTGCCAAAGCCTGGGCTCGTCTGACCAAAGAAAACATCGGTCGTGCCATTGCCATCGTGTTGGATGGAATGGTCTATTCCGCACCGAATGTAAATGATGAAATTACGGGTGGACGTTCTTCCATCACCGGTAACTTTACTCCGGAAGAGGCCAAAGACTTGGCCAATGTCTTGAATTCCGGTAAGATGGCGGCCTCCGTGCATATTGTTCAGGAAGATGTGGTGGGTCCGTCATTGGGACAGGAAGCAATTACGGCCGGTTTCATTTCATTCCTGATTGCCCTGATTCTGTTGATGATTTATATGTGTGTCTTCTACGGGGTAATTCCAGGTCTGATTGCCGATGGAGCCTTGATTCTGAACATCTTCTTTACGATGGGTATCCTGGCATCCTTCCAGGCGGTACTGACCTTGCCGGGTATTGCCGGTATGGTGTTGACGCTGGGTATGGCTGTCGATGCGAATGTGTTGATTTATGAACGTACGAAGGAAGAGCTTCGTGCCGGCAAGTCGTTGGCCAAGGCAATTGCCGATGGTTACAGCAATGCTTTCTCGGCTATCTTCGACTCCAACTTGACTTCCATTATCACCGGTATTGTCTTGTTCTATTTCGGAACCGGACCTATCCGCGGATTTGCTACGACGATGATTATCGGTCTGTGTGCAAACTTCCTGACAGCGGTCTTCCTGACTCGTATCGTTTACGAAGCGCTGCTGGCGAAGGACAAATTGCGGAACTTGCCGTTCACCACTTCTGTTTCCAAAGATTTGCTGGTTAATCCGAAGATCAATTTCCTGGGTGCCCGCAAGGTGGGTTACCTGATTCCGGTAATTATCGTGGTTTTGGGTATTATTTCCATGTGTACCATTGGCTTGAACAAGGGTATCGACTTTACGGGTGGACGAAACTATATTGTTCGTTTCGACCAGAACGTGAAGACGGATGAAGTTCGCGACTTGTTGAATGACCCGTTGGAAGGAACTGTCAGCGTGATTACCATCGGTACGCCGAACCAGGTACGAATCTCGACAAACTACAAGATTACGGAAACAGATCCGACAATCGACCAGGAAATAGAATCGAAGTTGTACGAAGGTTTGAAGCCGCTTCTGAAGGATGGCACGACGTTGGAGGAATTCTCTTCGACGAACATTCAAAGTTCCCAGAAGGTCGGACCGTCCATGGCCGATGACATTAAGAATGCGGCATTCCTGGCCGTTATATTCTCCATGTTCTGTATGGCGGCTTACATCCTGTTGCGTTTCCGGGATATCTCCTTCTCGGTCGGCGCATTTGCTTCCGTAGCCATCACAACCTTGTGTATTATCGCATTCTATACCTTGTTGTGGAAGCTGCTTCCGTTCTCCATGGAAGTCGATCAGACCTTTATCGCCGCTATCCTGACGATTATCGGTTATTCTATCAACGATACGGTGGTTGTCTTCGACCGTATTCGTGAAACGATATCCATCTATCCGAAACGCGACCGTTACCAGGTGATTAACGATGCGTTGAACTCTACGTTGAGCCGTACGTTCAATACGTCATTGACTACTTTGGTCGTTGTTTTGTGTATCTTTATCTTAGGTGGAAGCACGATTCGTAGCTTTACGTTTGCCATCTTGTTAGGTATCATTATCGGTACGTATTCAACCTTGTTTGTGGCAACGCCGATTGCTTACGAATTGCAGAAGCACAAAATCAATAAACGTGCTTCAGAGGAAGAGAAGAAATAATAGAGAATTTCTTGTTTTATAATTAGAGGAAAGGGCTGCTTCATGTTGAGGCAGCCTTTCTTTGTCTTAAAGGCAATAAGAACCACGGTATTTCGTTATATTTGCAGGCACTTTATATAGCATGATGAGAAGATTCCTTTCCTATACATTAATTATATGTTTCATCCTCCCGCTTCTTTCTGCCTGCCGTTCGGCCAAGTTGAGTGATGCGGAAGAGAAACAGCGTATCGGCGAGTATTATGAGGCTGCGGCGATCTACCGCCGGGTTTATACCAAGACTTCCCCCAAGAAGCGTGATTTGCGTGGCTATATCGCTTTCCGTATGGCTGAGTGCAATCGGTTGATAAATAGTACGGCGAAAGCTGTGAGCGGTTATATGAACGCACTCCGTTACGATTATCCGGACAGCATCCTTTACCTTCGCCTCGGGCAGATGCACCAGAAGAACGGGCGTTATGCCGATGCCATCAAGAATTACGACGCCTACCTGCAGTATGATCCTTCCAGTGTCTTGGCATTCAATGGGGTGGAGGGTTCCCAGAAAGCGCAGGAATGGAAGAAAAACCCGACGCGCTATGTCGTCAAGCGGATGGACAAGTTCAATTCCCGCCGGGGGGAGTTCAGTCCCATGCTGGCAGGCACCGACTACGACCAGCTCTATTTCGCTTCTTCTCGTAGCAAGGACAAAGACCAGAAGATTAGTGCCATTACCGGACAGAACAATAACAATTTCTATGTGGTCAAGAAAGATGAGCAGGGCAACTGGCTGGCTCCCGTGGAACTCGAAGACGAGGTGAATACGGAGTTCGACGAGGGCACTCCTTCTTTCGCTCCGGATGGGAATACCATGTATTATACGTATTGCACCCAGGCTCCGGAGGGCGACCGGACCGCTGAAATCTACATGTCGTCGCGAAGCAGTGCCAAGTGGGGCAAAGGCTCGAAGGTCGAGATCCTGAAAGACTCCGTGACGGCGTTGGCCCATCCTTCGGTTTCGCCGGACGGGAAGTGGCTCTATTTTGTCTCCGATGCTGTCGGCGGACAGGGAGGAAAGGACATCTTCCGGGCCCGCATTACCGGCAATGATTACGGGCCTATGGAGAACCTGGGGGCGGAAATCAATACGCCAGGCGACGAGATGTTCCCTTATGCTCGCGATTCCGTGACGCTTTACTTTGCCTCGAACGGCCATCCCGGGATGGGCGGACTGGACTTGTTCAAGGCTACGCTCGACAGTACCGAGCATTGGCATGTGGAAAATATGCGTTCGCCCATCAACTCCAACGGCGACGATTTCGGGATTACCTTCGAGGGCTCCCACGAACGCGGCTTCTTTTCCTCCAACCGCAACGATGCCCGGGGCTATGACCACCTGTATTCTTTCGAGCTGCCGGTCATTACGGTGAAGATCGAGGGAATCGTCTTTGATGTGGATGAAGTGCCTATCGAGGGGGCTACCGTCCGGATTGTCGGACGCGACGGCTTGAATGCCAAAGTGCTGACCATGAAGAACGGTGAATATGAAGTGGAACTGGAGCGCGATATCCGCTACGTGATGATGGCGAGCGCCCGCGGCTTCCTGAACCAGAACTTCGAGCTGAAGACGGGCGCCGAGGAGAAGAACGAAACCTATATCGTCGATTTCTATCTCTCGCCGATTACCAAGCCGGTCGTTATCGAGAATATCTTCTACGACTTCGACAAGGCAACGCTGCGTCCGGAATCGAAGGCCGCACTCGACGAGATGATCAAGATGCTCAACGACAACCCGAACGTCACCATCGAACTGGGGGCGCATACCGACCGGAAAGGAACCGACAAGTACAACGAGGGGCTTGCCCAGCGTCGCGCCCAGTCGGTCGTGGATTACCTGATTGCTGCGGGAATCGCTCCGGACCGCCTCGAGGCGAAGGGCTACGGCGAGAGCGTTCCGAAAGTCATCAACAAGAAGATGGCTCGCGAATACGATTTCCTGCATGAGGGCGATGTCCTGACGGAAGAGTTCATCCTCAAGCTCACGCCGGAGCAGCAGGAGATAGCCGACCAAATCAACCGCCGCACCGAGTTCAAGGTGTTGCGAACCAATTACAATCTGTTCTAATCCGAAAAAAGAAGAGGCTGTACCCGGACATGTGTTCCGAGGTACAGCCTCTCTTGTGTTTAGCCGTTTCTATTATTTCGTTGAGAATTTATAGACGCAATGGCTGTAATACTTCTGGCCCGGCTCCAGTACCGTTGACGGGAAATCCGGATGGTTGGGAGAATCGGGATAGTGCTGCGATTCGAGGCAGATGGCGCCGCGGCGAGGATAAACCGTCCCGTGTTTGCCCGTCTCCTGTTCGGCCATCATGTTGCCGCAATAGACCTGCAGGCCCGGTTCGTTGGTATAGACTTCCATCAGGATGCCGCTCGTCGGAGCATAGACCGTAGCTGCTACCTGTGTGTCGTCGCCTTTGGTGTTGAGCACCCAGTTGTGGTCGTAGCCGCCGGCTTTCGTCAGCTGGTCGAAGTCGTCGTCGATATGGGCGCCTACCGGCTGAGCCTTGCGCAAATCCAGCGGAGTGCCATCCACTTTGGCGATGCCCGTCGGGATCAGGTTGTCATCCACCGGCGTATAGGAATCGGCATTGATCGACAGCTCGTGGTCGAGAATCTGCGAGCCCGGCACGCCGGAGAGGTTGAAGTAGCTGTGGTTGGTCAGGTTGACTACCGTCTTCTTGTCGGTCGTGGCCTCATACTTGATGTCGATGGCGTTGTCGTCGGTCAGCGTATAAGTAACCGTCACGTTGAGGTTGCCCGGGAATCCGGCTTCCCCGTCTTTCGAGACGTAGGTCAGCGTCACGGACTGTCCGCTGGTCTGGCTGGCCGTCCACATCTGCCGGTCGAAGCCCTCGGGACCACCGTGCAGGCAGTTCGTCTTGTCGTTCTGGGGCAGGGTATATTCCGTGCCGTCGAGCTTGAACTTGCCGTTGGCGATGCGGTTGCCATAGCGTCCGATCAGCGCCCCGAAGTTGCCCGTGCTGTTGATATACGCCTGGATGCTGTCATATCCGAGCACGACATCCGTCATCTTCCCGTTCTTGTCGGGCACCATGACCGAAACCAGGCGGCCGCCCCAGTTCGTCACGCAGGCTTCGGCGCCCTTGGCGTTTTTCAGGACATAGAGGTCGGTCGGTTGTCCGTTCACTTCGGTTTCAAACTTCGATTTGTACAAGCCGGAGAGGGTAGCCTCTTCTTGCGGCTCCTGCTGCTGTTGTTGTTTGCCTCCACACGACAGCAATACAGCGGTTGCCATCGCAGCAATACACAGTTTTTTCATGCTTTATTTATTTATAATGTTCAATTATTCCGAGCGCAAATATACGGTCTTGGCGGCTATTTTGGTGCATCCGGTAGCGTAAATCTTGCATATTTTGTGTACTTTCGCGCCAAAACAGACAGCAAGATGAAACAATATCTCGATTTATTGAACCGTGTTTTGACGGAAGGTGTCCATAAGGAAGACCGGACGGGAACGGGCACGACCAGCATCTTCGGGCACCAGATGCGCTTCCGTCTGGACGACGGCTTCCCGTTGCTGACGACCAAGAAGCTCCACCTCAAGTCGATTATCTACGAATTGCTCTGGTTCCTGCGCGGGGATACCAATGTGAAGTATCTCCAGGAGCACGGCGTCCGCATCTGGAACGAGTGGGCCGATGCCAACGGCGACCTGGGGCATATCTACGGCTACCAGTGGCGCTCGTGGCCCGACTACGACGGCGGCTTTATCGACCAGATTAGCGAGGCGGTCGAGACCATCCGCCACAATCCCGATTCGCGGCGCATCATCGTCAGCGCCTGGAACGTGGCCGACCTGAAGAACATGAACCTGCCGCCCTGCCACGCCTTCTTCCAGTTCTACGTGGCGGCGGGCCGGCTGAGCCTGCAACTCTACCAGCGGAGCGCCGACATCTTCCTGGGCGTCCCGTTCAACATCGCCTCTTACGCCCTGCTGTTGCAGATGATGGCGCAGGTCACGGGGCTGAAGGCGGGCGATTTCATCCACACGCTGGGCGACGCCCATATCTACACCAACCATCTGGAGCAGGTGAAACTCCAGCTGACGCGCGAACCCCGTCCGCTGCCCCGCATGGAGCTGAACCCGGATGTCCACAGCATTTTCGACTTTACATACGAGGATTTCAACCTGGTAGGCTACGACCCGCACCCGCATATCAAGGGGGTGGTTTCGGTGTGAATTTGCTCGAGGGCTTAGAGCAGTGGTGCTCGAGGGCTTAGAGCAGTGGTGCTCGAGGGCTTAGAGCAGTGGTGCTCGAGGGCTTAGAGCAGTAGTGTTCGAGGGCTTAGAGCAGTAGTGTTCGAGAGCTTAGTGCAGTAGTGTTCGAGAGCTTCGAACAGTGGTGTTCGAGAGCTTAGAGCAGAGCTGCCTTACGACATCAGGCAGTCCTGCCTTGCGACAACAGGCAGAGCTGCCTTGTATCGACAGGCAGAGTTGCCTTGCATCAACAGGCAGTACTGCCTTGCGCCGTCAGGCAAAAAATTTGAAATAGATAAACCGATTTAATTAAATAACAGAAACAACAATGACAACCTTATCCATTATTGCCGCAATAGCTGAAGACAATGCTATCGGCAAAGACCGGCAACTGCTTTGGCATTTGCCCAATGATATGAAACGCTTTAAGCAACTCACGACCGGACACGCGATTATCATGGGGCGCAAGACTTTCGAGTCGCTTCCTAACGGCGCCCTGCCCAACCGCAAGAACATCGTGCTGACCACCCTGCCCGAGGCGGGGTTTGTGAATTGCTTCCCCTGCGAGTCGATGAAAGACGCCCTGGAGCTTTGCGAAAACGAAGAGGAAGTCTTCATCATCGGAGGCGCACTGGTTTACCGGCAGGCGCTGGCGAAGGCGGACAAGATGTATATCACCCGTGTCGGGGCCACGTTCCCCGATGCCGACACCTTCTTCCCGGTCGTCGATTGGTCGCAATGGGAGGAGGTGGAGCACCAGCTGTTCCCCGCCGACGAGAAGCACGCCTATCCTTACAGCTTCCACACCTACGTCCGGAAGCGGTAGGCCAAAAAAGAAGCCATGCTTTAACCGAAAAGCATGGCTCTTTTGTGTAAAAAGTATGGCGTATTAGGAGATAATCTATAAGATGCTTTTGATTTCCTGCGCCAGCTTGCTCGGGTCGTCCAGGCGTTTGACGATGTTGCTCTGCTTGTCCAGGAGGAAGATGGCGGGCAACTGCTTGACGTTGTAGAGGGCGGCGACTTGCGAATAGACCGTCTGCGGGTCGTGGACGCAGTCCCAGGGCAGGTTCGACGCGGCGTTGCGCCAGAAGTGGACGTCGGCGTCGAGCGAAATCTGGTAGATGTGCAGGCCTTGCTTGGCGTATTGCGTGTAAAGGCTGCCGAACTCCATGTTGAGGGCGGGCGACCATTCCGTCTGGTAGGCGGTGAAGTTGATGATCGTCGGGTGGCCCTTGGCAACGTCGGAGAGTTTCACGGGGTTGCCCTGTTCGTCGGGGAGCTCCACGTCGAGGTAGCTGATTTCATTCGCTTCCAGCTTGTCGAGGTCTATCGGGCGCTGTCCGCGGATGACCTTGATCGATTGCAGGGCGAGGTTGTAGAGGTGCTTGGAGCGGGGACTTTCGGGATAGAAATGGTCGAAGCTGGTCGCCACGGCACCGTAGGCCCGCGAATCCGTCGGGTCGTAGAGGTCGAAGAACAGGAGACCGTCGATCTGCTGGAAGAGGGCGAAGTAGGCCGCCGTTGACATCGGGGCGGCGTAGATGTATTTCAGCGCTTCCTGCTTGTAGGCGTCGGCGACTTCTGTGGTCAGCCGGGCGTAGGTGGTGTCGGCCATCTGCTTCTCGTCGTGTTCCTTGCGGAGCCTTGAGATGGCCTGGTTCGCGTCAAGCTGGGCGAGGGTGATAGCCTTGATAGCCTTGCAGTTTTCCGAGCCTTCCACCTTGTAGGAGGTGGCGAAGGTGGTGGCATCGGCATCGATCGAGATGGTTTCCGTCGAGTCGATGGCAACGTTGATCAGCTGCTTGTTCAGGCGGAGGCGGTAGAAGTCGGGATATGCCGGCCGCGGCTGTGTGAATTCAAATTTGCCGTTGTTGGAGAGCTTGGCCGAGTCGAGCAGCGTAACCTCGGAGATTCCTACGTTTTCCAGATAGAGGGTCTGTCCATCCGCATCCGAAACAATCCCTTGCACGGTGAAAGTCTGTTTCTGTTGGCATCCGGTGCAAACGGCGAGCAGTAACGAAAGAGCCGCAGCCCATGCCTGGGGGCGTTTTTTGAGAAGTGTAAAATTCATGCTCATCCTTTTAATACTTTTATTTTATGTTTATAAACACAATCGGGTGCAAATATACATTAATTTACAGTCTGCACCTAATAAAAACGCTTTCTTCTTGCAATCCGGGCGGAAAAAACAGTCTCGCTCCGATTTATTTGTTTCTTATCATGCTATTGTAAACTAAACTTTTGCTACCTTTGCGACAATTTTGAAAGATTGAAGAAAAATAGAAAGAAGATTATGCTTAATCCAATTAACAAGACGATCGAGTTGGGAGATGGCAGAACCATCACCATCGAAACCGGGAAATTGGCAAAGCAGGCGGACGGTGCCGTTACTGTCCGGATGGGCAATACCGTTTTGCTCGCTACTGTTTGTGCTGCGAAAGAGGCAAACCCCGGAGTTGATTTTATGCCATTGCAGGTCGAGTACAAGGAAAAGTTCTCCGCTTTTGGCCGTTTCCCCGGAGGTTTTACAAAACGAGAAGGAAAAGCTTCTGATTATGAAATTCTGACAGCTCGTCTGGTGGACCGCGCCCTGCGTCCTTTGTTCCCGGACAACTATCATGCCGAAGTGTATGTAAATATCATCCTGTTCTCTGCCGATGGCGTGGATATGCCGGATGCTTTGGCCGGATTGGCTGCTTCTGCTGCTTTGGCGGTTTCTGACATTCCTTTCAATGGCCCTATTTCGGAAGTGCGCGTGGCGCGTCTCAACGGTCAGTATATCGTAAACCCTACTTTCGAACAGCTTGAAAATGCAGATATCGACATTATGGTCGGCGCGACGCTCGACAATATCATGATGGTCGAAGGCGAAATGAACGAAGTGCAGGAATCGGAGATGCTGGAAGCTATCAAGGTGGCTCACGAGGCGATCAAGGTACAGTGCCAGGCTCAGATGGAGCTGATGGAGGCTTGCGGCAAGACGGTGAAACGCGAGTATTGCCACGAAGTGAACGACGAAGATTTGCGCAAGGATGTACACGACAAGTGCTACGACAAGGCTTATGCCATCGCAACTTCAGGTACTGGCAAGCAGGAACGCACGGAGGCTTTCGAGGCTATCGTGGAAGAATATAAATCGCAGTTCACCGAAGAGGAACTGACGGAAGAAAAGGTAGGCATGATCGACCGCTACTACCACGATGTGGAGAAGGAAGCGATGCGTCGGGCGATCCTCGATGAGGGCAAGCGCCTCGACGGCCGTAAGACAACGGAGATCCGCCCGATCTGGATTGAAACCGATTGTCTGCCAGGTCCTCACGGCTCGGCAATCTTTACCCGTGGTGAGACTCAGTCGCTCTCTACCGTTACGCTCGGTACGAAGGATGACGAGAAGATTATCGACGACGTGCTGGTACATGGAAAGGAACGTTTCCTGTTGCACTACAATTTCCCTCCGTTCTCTACCGGTGAGGCAAAGGCTCAGCGTGGTGTAGGCCGTCGCGAGATTGGTCACGGTCATTTGGCATGGCGTGCCTTGAAGCGTATGATTCCGGAAAACTATCCGTATGTGATCCGCGTCATGTCGGATATCCTCGAATCCAACGGTTCGTCTTCCATGGCTACGGTTTGTGCCGGTACGTTGGCGTTGCGTGATGCCGGTGTGCCGATGAAGAAGCCGGTTTCCGGTATTGCCATGGGATTGATTTCAGAGAACCACGGTACGAACTATGCAATTCTGTCGGATATCCTCGGCGACGAAGACCACTTGGGAGATATGGACTTCAAGGTAACCGGTACGAAGGATGGTATCACGGCTACGCAGATGGATATCAAGGTGGACGGACTTTCTTACGATATTTTGGAAAAGGCGTTGGCTCAGGCTCGCGAAGGCCGTCTCTATATCCTGGGCAAGATTCTGGATGCTCAGCCCGAGGCTCGTCCGGATTTGAAACCGCATGCTCCGCGCATCGAGAACATGACGATTGCGAAGGAATTTATCGGCGCTGTCATTGGCCCGGGCGGAAAGATTATTCAGGGTATTCAGGAAAAGACTGGGGCTTCAATCAGTATCGAGGAAGTGGATGGTGTCGGCCAGATCGAAATCTCCGGCAGCAACAAGGAGATTATCGATGCAGCCATACGCGCTATCAAGAGCATCGTAGCTGTGCCTGAAATTGGCGAAGTATATGAAGGTAAGATTGCATCTATCATGCCTTACGGTGCGTTCGTGGAATTCATGCCGGGCAAGGATGGCTTGCTCCACATCTCTGAAATCGATTGGAAACGTCTGGATACGGTTGAACAGGCCGGTCTGAAGGAAGGCGATACCATTAAAGTGAAACTGGTGGATATCGACCAGAAGACAGGTAAGTTTAAACTCTCTCACCGTGTGCTGATTCCGAAACCGGAAGGTTACGAAGAACGTCCGCAGCGGGGAGGCCGTGGTGGCGAACGTCGCCAGCAGAACAACCGTTCTCAGAAACAAGGCGAAGGAAAGTAAATAAAGAAGGTTATTCCTTTTTAGTTTGTATATGTTGTTAAGGAAGTCAGGCTGCTTGCGGTCTGGCTTTTTTATTTCACCTGGGTTTCCGGATCTTGTACGGGCGGATTGTCTGTCTCGTCGGGCGGGATGGACACGATGTCGGGCAGGGGTAGTCCGTCTTCGTCGTAACGCAGGTAGGCATGTTTCTTCCGGAGTTCCCTTTTGCGGATTGCGGCGCGGTAGGCTCGCTGTTTCTGCTGCATGGCGGACGAGGGCATGGCATCATACGTCTTGGCGGCGGTGGCGTTTTTCCGTGTCTTTACTTTTCTACGGTAACTGGGCGAGAAAGCATAGTTGAGCAGATGGGCAAACGAGAGGCCCTGTTCTTCTGTTTCCCGGTCGTAGTCATAGGCCGAGTAGCGCATGGCGTCGCGCGGATCCAGATTTCGTCCGTAAAGCCAGAAAACCTGGGGAGGAAGGTCTTTCAGCGGAACGAGCAGGTAGGTGGTGTCGTTGTTTTTCCGGACATAGTCCGAGAAATCGACAACCAGCGGGATGTGGCTGCCTTGTTGCCGCATTTCGCCGGCCGGTTGGGGGGAGGTGTTCAGCAGCCGTCCTTCCCGGATGGCTTCTTCCGTCTCGCTGTTAAGGCGCAAGGTGTCTTTACCCGACAAGACTCCAGACAGCCATATCGAATCTTTCTTGCTCCAGACCTGAGCCCGGAGCATGAGTGGGCAAAAGTAGCTTGCCAGCAAGCCGATGAACAGGACTATTCTCATATAGGCAAATATAATTCGATTGCTTTAATTGCCGGGAATTTCCAGGGCGATTTAACAAACTTTCGAGCTTGGAGCCCGGTTTTGATTTTTATTTTTCTAAATTGCCCTATTTCAATAGGATAGAAGTTTAATTAACATTTCAACCCTTCGATTTTCACTTTTGTTTGGAAAATATTAAACCAAAAGACGCGTTATTTGTCATAAGTATCAGAGAAAGGATAGAAGATGAAGAAATCTACAATTTGGCTGCTTGCTACGGTGATGGCTTTTGCGTTTGCTGGATTGCTCTATTTGCAGATAAACTATGTGAGTATTATCTTGAAAACGAGAAGCGAACAGTTTAATGAAACGGTCAAGCGGAGCTTGCTTCAAGTGTCGAAGAATCTGGAATTGGATGAAACGAGAAAATATCTGGAAGATGATATCAAGCGCGGACAGCATCAGTTCATGTATCAGCAGGATCAGCTGGGGGCTATTGTCAACCAGGAAAAATATCATTTACAGATAACCGATTCGAATGGCGGTGTACAGCAAATCGAGTTGCAGAGTTTCAGTAGCCAGCAATTCACGCCGCGTTCGTCGTTGTCGCGGCAACCGACAAACGATATCGTGACGACGTCTAAAGACCTGCAGCGGACCCTGAAACGCCGTTATCAGTATCAGGGGGATTGATAGAAGAAGTAATCTACAATATCCTGCATACCGCGAATTTGCGTCCTATCGAAGAGCGTGTGGATTTTAAAAAGCTGAACAATTATTTAAAGACAGAATTTATTAACAATGGTTTGAACTTACCGTTTGTTTTTTCTGTTATAAATAAAGATGGTAATGTAGTTTATCAGAGTAGCAATGATGAAGCCAAACCGTTGGCGTCAGACGTGATTACACAAGTGTTGTTTCCGAACGATCCTCCCTCGCGGCAGAACTACTTGAAAGTTTTCTTCCCGACCAAGAGCGATTACCTGAGAAGTTCTATTACGTTTATTGTTCCTTCGGTTATCTTCTCCACCTTGTTGCTGATAACTTTCATCTTTACCATTTATATTGTTTTCCGCCAGAAGCGTTTGTCGGAAATGAAAAATGATTTTATCAATAATATGACGCATGAACTGAAGACACCTGTTTCGACAATCTCGCTTGCCGCACAGATGTTGAAGGATTCGGATATCACCAAGAGTCCCGATGTGTTCCGTCATATTTCAGGAGTGATCAACGATGAGACGAAGCGTCTGAGCTTCCTGGTCGAAAAGGTTTTGCAGATGTCGTTGTTCGAACGGCAGAAGGCGGCCCTGAAATTAAAGGAACTCGATGCGAACGATTTGATCGTAACGGTGGCCAATACTTTCGCCCTGAAAGTGGAAAAATATGGAGGAACACTCGATATCGACTTGCAGGCTGAAGATTCGACCATCTATGTGGATGAGATGCATATTACGAATGTCTTGTTCAACCTGATGGACAATGCCGTGAAATATCGCCGTCCGGAAGTCCCGTTGCAACTGATGGCGCGGACGTGGAATGAAAACGGCAAGCTGATGATATCTATCGAAGATAACGGAATCGGGATTAAAAAGGAATACCTGAAGAAGGTGTTCGACCGTTTCTTCCGAGTCCCGACAGGCAACAAGCACGATGTGAAAGGGTTTGGACTGGGTTTGGCTTATGTCCGTAAGATTATTGAAGATCATAAAGGTTCGATTCGGGCAGAAAGCGGAAACGGCAATATTGGAACGAAATTTATTATTACTTTACCTCTTATAAAAAGTTAATTATGGAAGAAAAACTGAAGATCTTCTTTTGCGAAGACGATGAAAACTTGGGTATGCTCCTGCGCGAATATTTGCAGGCTAAAGGGTATGTGACTGATTTGTTTGCTGATGGCGAAGCTGGCTATAAAGGCTTTACGAAGACTAAATACGATCTTTGTGTGTTGGATGTGATGATGCCGAAGAAAGACGGCTTCACTTTGGCTCAGGAAATCCGTTCAATCAATCCGGATATACCTATCATTTTCTTGACGGCAAAAACCATGAAGGAAGACATTCTGGAAGGTTTCAAGATTGGTGCCGACGATTATCTGACGAAGCCTTTCAGTATGGAAGAGTTGTTGCTTCGTATCGAGGCTATTCTTCGCCGCGTGAAAGGTAAGAAAATGAAAGATGTTCCGTTCTATAAGCTGGGTAACTTCCTTTTCGATACGCAGAAACAGACGCTGACTATCGGCGAAAAGGTGACGAAGCTGACTACCAAGGAGTGCGAACTCTTGAGTTTGCTTTGTGCTCATGCCAATGAGATTCTTGAGCGCAACTACGCATTGAAAACAATCTGGGTAGATGACAACTATTTCAATGCCCGCAGTATGGATGTGTATATTACGAAGTTGCGTAAGCTCTTGAAAGATGATCCGGGTATTGAAATCATCAATATCCATGGTAAAGGGTATAAGTTGATTACTCCTTCGGGTGAAGAACAAGCTCGTGAAGAGGGCATCATGGTGCTCTGATGAGCGTGTTATAAGAACTGTATCGTAAACGGGCGCGGGCCGTTGTTTATTGTCCTGACGAAATCCCCTTGATTGGATGATAAACAATGAGACCCGCGCTTTTTTATAGAATGGCTACCACAAATCCCTCTGTTAAAAATGTCTATTTTTATCAAGAAAGATGCGCAAGAATCTTGCTGGTAAAAGTCAATTTCCTATATTTGCACCGATTGAAACTGAAAGATTCAATCATGAAAACACGAAATTTATTAAGTGCTAATCTATAAAACGTATCATTATGTCAAACATTTCAAGAAGATCCTTTATTCAAAGAGGAACAGCTGCAGCAGCAGCTTTTACAATAGCTCCAAGCACTATTCTTGGTAAAAGTCATGGTTATGTAGCTCCTACAGACAAGCTGAATATCGCAGCTGTTGGTATCGGCGGTATGGGTAATGCTAACATCAAAAACGTAGAAAAAACAGAAAACCTGGTGGCTCTCTGCGACGTTGACTGGAGATATGCAAAACCCGTCTTCGATCGTTTCCCCGACGCTAAGAAATATTGGGACTATCGCAAGATGTATGACGAAATGGGTAAATCTATCGATGCTGTCATTATCGCTACAGCCGACCATACTCACGCCATCATCACTGCCGATGCGATGACTCTGGGTAAACACGTATATACTCAGAAACCGTTGACTCACTCTGTTTATGAAGCTCGTTTGCTGACCAACCTGGCTAAATCGACAGGTGTTGCCACTCAGATGGGTAACCAGGGTTCTTCTGATGAAGGAACTGACTTGGCTTGCGAATGGATTTGGAACGGTGAAATCGGTGAAGTAACGAAGGTAGAATGTGCTACAAACCGTCCTATCTGGCCGCAGGGTCTGAATGCTCCGGAAAAAGAAGACCGTATTCCGAAGACATTGAACTGGGATTTGTTTACAGGTCCTGCTGAAATGATTCCTTACAATAAATTGTATCATCCTTGGAACTGGCGTGGATGGTGGCGTTACGGTACAGGCGCCTTGGGTGATATGGCTTGCCACATCCTGCATCAGCCGTTCAAAGCCTTGAAGCTGGGTTATCCTACCAGAGTTGAAGGTTCTTCTACAATGCTGTTGAAAGACTGCGCTCCGACGGCTCAGCACGTTAAATTGATTTATCCGGCTCGTGAAAATATGCCGAAGGTGGCTATGCCGGAAGTTGAAATCCACTGGTATGATGGTGGTTTGCTGCCTGTACGTCCGAAAGGCTTCCCCGAAGGCGAAGATATGATGGCTATGGGTGGTGGTATCACGATCTTCTACGGAACGAAAGATATCCTCGTATGCGGTTGCTACGGACAGAAACCGAGATTGATGTCTGGCCGCGTTCCTAACGCTCCGAAAGTTTGCCGCCGTGTGCCGAATGCAATGGCCGGTGGTCACGAAATGGACTGGGTTGCTGCTTGTAAGGAAAGCAAAGAAAACCGTCGTGTCCTGAAGTCTCGCTTCGAAGAAGCTGGTCCGTTCACTGAAATGGTGGATATGGGTGTATTGGCTGTTCGTTTGCAGACTTTGAACAAAGAGTTGCTCTGGGATGGCGAAAAGATGGAATTCACCAACATCAAGGATGATGAAACAATCAGAATCTTGATGAAGGATGACTTCAAGATTGTGGATGGCGACCCGAAATTCAATAAGATCTTTACGGATCCGGTTAACGCTAAACAGTTTGCTGCTGAATTGATCAAGCACAACTATCGCGAAGGCTGGAAGTTGCCTGACATGCCGAAATGATAAATTGAAATTAAAGTGGTAGCTAAAACAACTCACGAGCTTTGCTCCGGGTAGTTTTAGCTACTCGCATACAATACGAGCTAATTTAATCAATAAATAAAAATGAAAAAGTCAGTATTTTTGGTAAGTGCTGCTGCATTGATGATGTTTGCATCTTGCAACGGTGGTAAAAAAGCTGAAGCTACTGCTGAAGCTGCTGCTCCTGCAACTGAAGCTACTGCTGAGGCTGCAACTCCGGAGTATAAATTAATGGATCTGCCTACAGTTGATTTGTCAACTTTCCCGAAAGACAAGGATGGTTGGATTACTTTGTTCGATGGTAAGACTTTCAACGGATGGCGTGGTTATGACAAGGCTGATGTTCCGGGCGCTTGGGAAATCGATAACGGTACAATCCATATTAAAGGTTCTGGTGCCGGCGAAGCTGGTGCTGCCAATGGTGGTGATTTGATTTTCGCTCACAAGTTCAAGAACTATGAATTTGAATTCGAATGGAAAGTTGCCAAAGGTTCTAACTCAGGTGTTCTTTACATGATTCAGGAAGTAGAAGGCCAGCCTTCTTACATCTCTGCTCCGGAATATCAGGTATTGGATAACGAAAACCACCCGGATGCCAAATTGGGTAAGGATGGTAACCGTCAGTCCGGTTCTTTGTATGACATGATTCCGGCTAAACCGCAGAATGCAAAACCTGTTGGCGAATGGAACAAAGGTAAGATCATGGTTTACAAAGGAACTGTTGTTCACTATCTGAACAGCGATTCTCCTTGCGTTGAATACCACTTGTGGACTCCGGCATGGAAAGAAATGTTGGATAACAGCAAATTCAGCAAAGATAAATGGCCGCTCGCTTACGAACTGCTGTTGAATTGCGGTGGTGAAAACAAGGAAGGCTTTATCGGATTCCAGGATCATGGTGATGATGTTTGGTATCGTAACATTAAGATTAAAGTGTTAGATTAATTAATTTTGAGATAAAGAGTTGGGAGGCTGCATCGTACTGCAATGCAGCCTCTGTCATTTTGGCACCTCTCTCCCCCGCGTTTTTCTTCATTTTTCGCAAAAATCCGTCCGTTTTCTTCCGTTTTTGCGAACCGTTGAAAAAAAGATTTAGATGAGTACGCCGAGGGATTTAGATGAGTGTGCGGAGTCATCTAAATGACCTGGGGACATCATTTAGAAGACCCGTTGGAGCGATGCAGAACGTTTTTCAGACACATTGCGTTTTTCGGCGAAAATGGACTACGGGAAGGGAAAAATGGCGTTTTTAAGGCCGTTTTCAGGGCAAAATTGCTTAAAACAGGCGAAAAAACGGAGGTGTTCAAAAAGGGGATAGTTGGCAGAGAGATAGTGTATTAATTCATTTTAAAGCCCGCGAGAAGGCGATATTTTCAATCTCTCGAATCAGAGGGCGAAAATAATCGATTCTCGCGAAGTTGAACTGACAGAGTGGCAGTAAGATAATCCGAAAACCGAACAAGTACCGAACAACCTACCGAACAAGTTTCCGAACAAGTTCAAGCTTTATTGGTAGCCTTGTCGGATGAACAATTGTCGTTGAAGGCGTTGATGGAAAAAGTTGGTTTAAAGCATCGTCCTACCTTTTTGGGGAATTATGTGAATCCTGCGTTCCGGAAAGGTTTCCTCAGGGTGTTATATCCCGATAAGCCGAATCATCCGAGACAAAATATCTTCTTACAGCGAAAGGGTTGGCTGTTTATAATGAAATTAAAAAGCCATAAGGGAGCTTGGAGGCGGAGGCTAAAAGCTGCTGCCATACTTTCCGGAAAAAGGGCGGCATGAATTTGGAAAAAGATGCCATGCTTTTTGGAAAAAGAATAGCATGAATTTGGAGCGATGCCGTTTGGGGCG